>JAQVRQ010000102.1 GCA_028700975.1 Bacteroidales bacterium
AGGTGAGAAAAAATCCCCGCAACAATAATTGATGCTGTTATAAGTCTTTTTGGAGCTCCAAGAACAAGTTGACGAACCAGTACTGTAAAGAGGCCTGAGCCCTCAGCAACCCCAATTCCAATCATAATAACCAGCACTAGTCCCAGAGGAGGGAACTTCACAAAGTTGTGCTCCACATTTGTGTAAATCCATCTGATTCCATCTGCATCCAGGAGGTTTCTTACTTTTATAACCTCTCCGGTTGACGGATGAATTGCCTGCAATCCCGATGCTGATGCCCACCAAGATAGCAGGGCAACAAGAACTGCCATCATAAAAAAGAGTGTGGCGGGATGCGGCAATCTGTTCCCTACCACTTCAATAGTGTCTAATACTCTTGCAAAACGGCTTTTTTTAGTCATTTTGTAGTTGTGTTGATTTAGTTAATAATTTATTTTTTGTTGATTACTCTCATCCAGGGGCCAAAATTTTCATTACCCCCAAAATCCAAATCCATACAAGGATTTTCTCCCAGATCAAATTTTACTCTAAATGCGTGACCATCGCTACGGAATGTAAATTCGTTTCCGTCTCTGTGTACAAGTTTATGTCTCCAGCCTTTAGGCCCGATAGTTATATAGGCCTCTCCCCCCTCAACATCCACCACAGCCTTCCCAAAAAGCTCCCCTTTATCATATACGCCGACTAACGACTCAACGGGAGGAGCAGCTCTTCTCTCTGCCGATGCCTCTCTCTTCATCGCCTTCTCCCTGCTCTCCGATGAGCTCTTTATCCATTGAGCAAGATAGTCTGCACTATAGTCTTTTAGCATCTCCTCACCCCTATACATATCTATCAATCTTCTCATAAGCGAATATCTTAGATTTGCCGGGGCATCTGAATTGACAAGAAATACCATCCCTAGATTCAGCTCAGGAACAAACCCCACAAGGGTTGTAAATCCCCAGGTAGTACCTGTATGGAACCATAATCTATATTTGCTGTTCTGCTCAACAAACCAGCAATGAGCATAAAGTGTTGTTCTTGCAGAATCCTGAGATGTTATTGTCTGGCCTTTGTGCAGAAAATCCATCCCCTTTTTTGATATTATCTCTTTATCCCCAACTTTACCCTTGTCAAGATGGAACTGAACATATTTTAACATATCCGGTACAGTAGAGTTAACAGAGCCGGCTGGGCCCACTACAGTAAGCCAGTGCAAAGCCTGCTCCTCACCAAAGATAGGCGCGGTAAATATTGAATCTCTCCATCCGTAATCGTATGGCACAGCTGCATAAGGCGATGCTGCAAAAGGCTCTCCATTTGCAGATGAATTATACATACCCACAGGTTCAAAAATCACATCTTTAAGATTATCCTCCCAACTCTTACCGGATAACTTCTCTATGATTCTCTGAGCTATTATAAATGTTATATTATTGTACTCGTAAGAACCTCTGAAACTATATCCCGGTTTAAGAAGGTGCATCATCCTGTAAACATCATCCCTTGAGTATCCAAGATTAGGAATGTAAGTACCCTGCTGACCCTTCATACCCATTCTGTGAGTCATAATATCCTTCACTTGCAAATTTTCCTCAATCCAGTTATCATAAAGATCAAGATCAGGCAGAATGCTCTTAACTGTATCCTCCCATTTAACCTTTCCCTCATCTACAAGCCTAGCCATTAGGGTAGCGGTAAATGATTTGGAAACAGATCCTATCTGAAAAAGAGAGGTCTCATTTACCGGAGTGCCATCCGGATGTGCAATTCCAAACCCTTCATTTAATACAACTTTACCATCTTTTATTACACCGGCGGCTATTCCGGGTATTTTCCACTCATTTTTAACCTTAGTGATATAATCTCTAAAGTTATTAATATCTATTTCGCTCTTGTTTTGAGCATATGCCACTGAACAGCAGGAAGAAAGCAACAGCAGAAGGGCTGTTTTAAAGGTTTGGGTTAGTTTCATTGTAAAAGTCATTTCAGACAAAGATAATTATATTTGTAAAGTAATAAATGTTATTAGGAATGGCAAAGGTGAAAAAGGCGTGGTTCTGTACATCGTGCGGAAATGAGAGTGCAAAGTGGCTTGGGAAGTGCCCTGCTTGTGGTGAATGGAACACAATGCAGGAGGAGATTGTATCAAAGGAGGGAGGCTCATCTTCACCTTTTGGAAGAGGTGGAGGAAGATTATCCGGACACTCACCCCGTCCCGAGCCACTATCATCTGTTACAACTTCGGCAGAGGAGAGAGTAATGCTGGGGATCTCTGAAATGGATAGAATCCTGGGAGGAGGACTTGTACAGGGCTCTCTCGTTCTTATTGGCGGAGAGCCGGGAATTGGAAAGTCTACACTCTCTCTCCAAATACCCCTACACTCACCAATGATCAAAACTCTTTATGTCTCAGGAGAGGAGAGCACCAGACAGATAAAATTAAGAGCTCAAAGACTTGGTGGAGATGATTCAAACTGCCTGATTTTAAGCGAAACTCTAATTGAAAACATCCTTATCCAGGCCAGAGAGAGTGCACCTCAACTGATTGTGATTGACTCTATTCAGACTATGTATTCTGAGGCACTTGAAAGCTCTCCGGGAACTGTGTCACAAGTAAGAGAGTGCGCAGCTATGTTGTTAAGATATGCAAAGGAGAGCGGAACCCCTGTTCTTATTATTGGCCATATCACCAAGGATGGAAGCATTGCCGGTCCAAAGGTATTAGAGCATATTGTGGATGTAGTTCTTCAGTTTGAAGGGGATACACGTCATTCATACAGAATTTTAAGAAGCATTAAGAACAGATTTGGATCAACTGCAGAGCTGGCAATATTTGAAATGGTAGCTGAAGGGCTTAGGGAGGTTTCCAATCCATCGGAAATGCTAATACCTATGCACGGCGAAGATCTCTCCGGTATAGCAGTTGCTGCAATGCTGGACGGAACAAGACCTTTTCTAATTGAAACACAAGCACTTGTAAGTACCGCAGCCTACGGAACTCCGCAGAGATCTGCAACAGGTTTTGATTCCCGCAGAACAAATATGCTGCTTGCAGTACTTGAAAAGAGAGCCGGGTTTAAGCTCGCCTCAAAAGATGTATTTCTAAATATGGCAGGTGGGCTTAGAGTCACAGACCCTGCTTGCGACCTTGCAGTTGTATGCGCTATACTCTCTTCAAATTTTGACTACGCCATCCCGTCCGGATACTGTTTTGCAGCAGAGGTTGGACTAAGCGGAGAGATTAGGCCAGTTAGTCAGGTCGAGCGTAGAATAGCTGAGGCCGAGAAACTCGGCTTTGAAAAAATATTCGTCTCAGCATTCAGCAAGCATCCAAAAATGAGCAAACAAAAAATAAAAGTAATTGAAGTTAAGGATATCCCTGAACTTGTAAGGGCTCTTTTTAAGGATTAAAGATTACATAAAGAAAAGAGAAACACCCACAACACTGAGTACCGCTCCCAATGTTTCTACCCAGGTTACCTTTTTCTTGTATATAAACACATAAGGCAACAAGATAATTATTGGTGTTGTGGCCATTATAGTAGAGGCAACTGCGGTATTTGCATTCTGAACTGCCAAGAGTGAGAGTGAAACACCTATAAAAGGACCGAATATTGCTCCCATAAATGTAGCCCCCATCGCTTTTTTATCTTTCAAACCCATTTTTAGATTTTTCAATCTGCCAGTCAAAGCAATAATAAGCGCAAAACCAACTGCACCACTAATAATCCTCATATGAGTAGCTGCAAAAGGTATATATGAGGCAACCTCTGTACCCTCAGCGGAGATTGCATAGTGGTTCATCCCAACTTTACTCAATACAATCCCAAATCCCTGTCCCAACGCAGCCCCAATGCCAAGAAGCACCCCCTTCATAGGGAGGTGCAGCTCAACATCCGGTATCATTTTTTT
>JAQVRQ010000103.1 GCA_028700975.1 Bacteroidales bacterium
AAATATTTTATGGACTCAATACTTGGATATTTTGCACCACTTATTATTATTGCTGCAATAACACTTCTACAAATTATACTCCCAGGCAGATACATTAAGGGCTACATCAATATCCCCGGAAGCGAAGAGAAGGTTGTTTACAGACTTAATGGTCTTCTGGTATTAGCATTTTCAGCAGCCATTTGGTTCTCTTTAGGGAATTATTGTAATCTTCCATATAACTGGCTCTACATTCACAGATGGGAGGGGCTGGTTGGAGCCTGCATACTTGGTTTAATCTTCTCTGCTGTAGTAGTTTTTAAATATAAACCTGTAAGAAAAAATATATTAGCAGATATTTTCCTCGGGAGAGCTGAGAACATCTCCGTTAACAAAGGGAGAATTGACGCTAAAATGTGGCTTTATATGATTGGAGCGGTGATTCTTGAACTAAATGTTCTAAGCTTTGCTACACACCATAATATTATATTCGGGGCAGAAGCCTCAACAGGAGTTCTGGTTGCCTCATTGCTTCTCACGTGGTTTGTAACAGAATACCTTATCTTTGAAAGAGTTCACCTCTACACATACGATATTTTTGCAGAGAGGGTTGGCTTTAAACTTGGCTGGGGATGCATTGTATTCTATCCATTCTTCTACACTATTCCACTCTGGTCCACAGTCCATCTGCCGGATCCAGGACTTTCAACTCTTTATTATATTTTGCCTGTTATAATCTTCTTAACCGGCTGGAGTCTTGCAAGGGGAGCCAATATGCAGAAGTACTACTTCAAACGTTTTCCGGAAAGAAAATTCCTTTGGATTGAACCTGAAAGTATTACAGACGGAAAGAGTACACTTCTTGTTAATGGCTTTTGGGGAGCATCCAGACATATAAACTATTTAGGAGAGATACTAATGGCCACCGGAATTGTTCTTGCAACCGGTTATCCAAATATTATCTGGCCCTGGCTCTACCCTCTCTATTACGTAATTCTTCTGTTCACTCGAGAGTGGGACGACGACCGCCGCTGCGCTGCAAAATATGGCGAATTATGGACAGAATATAAAAAGAGAGTCAAATACAGAATTATTCCGTTTATTTACTAGGGATAGATTCGCGCTGTGTTATCACCCATTATTTTTACAGCCATTTTGCGTGGAAGTACTCTTTGCATAAAGAATGATGCGATTCTGTTTCCTCTTCCGCATATAAAAGATGGAGTTCTCCCAATTCTTTTAAGGCACTCCTTTGCTACCTCTTCAGGCATTTGAGGCTTTGGGGCTAATGGGGAGCCTTTTAGTGGTTTTGATTTAATATAATTTGGTGTTGATGTTGCGCCGGCAATGCAGGTTATAACATCAACCCCTTTACCTCTCCATTCGTACCACAAACCCTCGGCCAATACCCTGCCAAAGGCTTTTGTTGCTGCGTAAAGAGAGACTCCTCCGCTTCCCTGAAGTCCGGCCATTGATGAGACAATAATCACGCTACCCCTGCCCCTCTCTGCCATCAAGGTACCTAAAGAGTGAATCAATTTTGCTTGTGTAATAATATTAACCTGAACAGCCTTATCAATAAGAGATCTATCGATCATAAGAAATTCTTCGATGGGAGAGACTGCAGCATTGTAAACCAGAAGATCAATCTTAAGAGAGGATATTTCCAAAAAACTCATTATTGCATCTGCTGCATCTGACTCCCCCAAGTCACATTGAAGGATATGAGTTTTAACTCCATAAGATTCAGTTATAGCAGTGGCAAGTGAAGAGAGTTTATCATATCCTCGCGCTACCAGAACCAACTCCATTCCCGCGGCAGCGAGCTCTTTTGCGAAAGCAGCACCAATTCCTTCAGAGGCACCCGCAATCAATGCGGTTTTTCCGTAAGATTTCATAGGTATATATTCATTTTTAAACACAATAAATATACTAAATGTTTGCTGATTATCAAGATTTTCAGACACCTCGTGCCCTAGGAGGGAGGGGCCCCCGCTTGCGGGGAGGTGTATCAGAAACGCCTTTATAATCAGCAAATAGAAAGACTGGAATTGAGAGTTTTCAGATAAAAAATCTACACCGCCGAAGCCTTACGAAAGCCATCCATCAGGTTACGGATAGTCTCTTTTACCGAGATGATTTTTTCTGCCTTAAAAGCGTTGCTTCCGGCAAAGGCGTATCCTTTTGAGAAGTTACCCTTGTAGGCGTTGTAAAGAGCTTTGATTATGCAGTAGGGACTCTTTGTATAGTCACAGGTTCTTATACAGTGATAAGGGCATCCGTTTGGTTTTTCGTGTCCCTCCTTTACACTCTGTATGAACTTGCTGAAGATTGCCCGTCCTGGCATACCCACCGGGCTTTTGATAATTTCAACATCTGCCTCGTGGGCATTTATATAAGCCTCTTTGAATGCTGCTGAGGCGTCACATTCGTCAGTTGTAACAAAGATAGAGCCCATCTGCACTGCCGATGCACCCATATCGAGGATTCTTTTCATCCCCTCCCCGTCGTATATACCTCCTCCGGCAATAATAGGAATTTTGCAATTGTTATTTTGCTCAACTATCCTGATGCTCTGAACAAGCTCGGGCAACAGATGTTCCAATGAGTAGTTCTCGTCTGTAATTTGATTCTCTTTATAACCCAGGTGCCCGCCAGCTTTAGGTCCCTCAAGAACTATCGCATCCGGAATGTAGTTATAGTTTTTGATCCACTTTTCACATATGATGAGCGCAGCCCTTGCGGACGAAACAATTGGGACTAGCTTTGTCTGAGAGTCCTTAGTAAGAAATGATGGAAGATCAAGCGGTAGCCCGGCCCCGGAAAAGATAACATCGGCCTTGGAGGCGATACTTGTCTTTACCATATCGGCAAAATTTGTAAGCGCCACCATTATATTCACACCGATAACTCCTTTTGCCTTCTCTTTTGCAAGTCTCAACTCTTCCCTGAGTCCAAGTATTGATGCCTCAGCAAAATCTTTTGACATTTTTTTGTAAAGGAGACCAATACCGGCACAAGAAATTACACCCACTCCCCCCTCATTTGCAACAGCAGAAGCAAGACCATTTAGAGATATACCTACCCCCATTCCTCCCTGCACAATTGGAACCGATAGTTTCAGGTTCCCTATAGAAAAATTATTCATTCAACTTTTTGTAGCGAAGATAGTGTAAAATAATTACACTTTGCCTCTTTCTCTCCTCTCAGACGCTGTTTCTCTCTTCTCGAGAGGCAAAACACCGGCCATTTCACCAATAACATTCACTATCTCAGAGCCTGCAGGGATAATAATTTTTGAATTCTTCTCAAGGGATGCCTCAAGCGTCTCCAGTTTCTTGAGAAGTTGTGCATTACCAATAAAGTATTTGTCGGCTGCCTCGTTTACTAATTTGATAGCCTCAGCATCACCCTCTGCATTCAAAATCTTAAACTGCTTCATACCCTCGGCCTCTTTAATCTTTGCCCTCTTGATACCATCGGCAACTGTCTCGGCAGCCGTAGCCGAATCTATTGCAGCAATCTTTTCATTCTCAGCCTTAACAACCTTATTCATAGTCTCCTGCACATCCTTAGGTGGGTCTATCTGCTTAAGCTCAGTTCTCACAATCTCAATACCCCAATCCTTTGTCTCATTGTGCAATGTTTTATATAGCTCAGCGTTGATTTTTCCCCTCTCGCTGTTTGCAGACTTAAGAGTGAGTGTACCGATAATATTACGCAGTGTAGTCCTCGCGAGGTTTACAATCTGCCATCTAAAGTTGTTTACATTGTAGATAGAGCCCTTAACGCTCTCCTCATCGGACTTAACCCTAAAATAGACCTGAGCATCCACACTTGCATTCAGATTATCATTAGTAATAATCTCCTGCGGCTCCGCATCCACCATCTGCTCCGTCACATT
>JAQVRQ010000005.1 GCA_028700975.1 Bacteroidales bacterium
CACATCATCACCTCAATCATATTAGCATCGGCCTTACCGCTCTGAGCTATAGATTTTAGCATCCTTGCCGACTCCTTATCCAGGCCATTAACAACTAGGGGTGCAAATCCCTCCTTCTCTTGCAGATACTGTGCCACCGAAGCAGCAACACCGCCCGTCTTTGCGTAATATCTTCCGCTTTTTTCAATTTCACCAGAGAGTGACAACGGTTCACAAGAGGCGATATCAATCCCTCTCCCCTCAATAATTGCAGCCATCTCTTCAAAGGTGATTACATAATCAATATTTTCATCGTAATATCCCTCTACTCGTTTGGCTATGCAAGGGCTAATAAAGACCGTTAAACAATCTGGCTGCGCACTCTTAACAATCTCAGCAGTATATGCCGCAGGTGTTTTGGTATGAGATATATAAGGCACAAGAGCCGGCAGATGTTTCTCAGCCCAAGCCTTATAAGATGGGCAACAAGATGTGGTCATAAAGGGGGCGCCCCCCTCTCTCACCCTCTCAACCCACTCATCAGCCTCTTTTCTTGAAGTTATATTGGCCCCGAGCGCCACCTCTGCAACCTCATCAAATCCACTCTCCTTTATTGCTGCAAGGACCTTTTCGTATGGCAAATCGTACTGGCCGGCGAAAGCGGGAGCCACAAGAGCAACTAATCTCCTCTCCTTTCTCTTTATCTCCTCAGAAATCTGCACCAGATATGTCTTCTCCATAATAGCACCAAATGAGCAGGCATCTTTACACTTCCCGCAATAGACACATTTGTTCCAGTCAATAACCTCAACCCCCCTCTCATTTTTAGAAATTGCCCCCACAGGGCACGCCTCTTCACAAGGGACAGGAGTATAGACTATAGCGTGAAAAGGGCAGGCAGAGAGACATCTTCCGCAGTTAACACAAAGTGCGGGATCAATTTTTGCCTTACCATTCATTGTAATAGCCCCCTTATTGCAGGCATAAGTGCAGGGGTGACCCACACAAGCTTTACAAAGATTTGTTACCGTATAGTTCTGTTTTACACAAGAGCTGCACGCCTCATCCACTACCGTAAGCATTACATCCGTGAACTCCTTTCTCTCACGGGACATCCTTGCGTAGTCGCTTAATCTGGTAAGCTCATCGGTCTCATCTGTTACATTGAATCCGAGTATTGTCATAACCCGGTATTTGATTACAGCCCTATCCTTGTGGACGCAGCAGCGACTTAAAGCTGTTATTCTAGGTCTCATATGGAGCGGTATTCTGTCAATCTCCTCTTCCAACTCTCCGTTGAAACTCAATTCGCAGACTCTCCTCAATAATTCTCTTCTAATCTCTGTTGCCTGATGGTACATATCTATTGAATTTTCGGGCGCAAATGTAGGCAAAGAAATCCTGTTCACCTTAATTTATGAGATATTTTTAATTAAATGCACATCCATCTAACATTAATCGAAACACTATATCTACCACACTGTATATTAGTATATTGCCATAAATTAGGGTTGAGATTTTTAGATGTTCTAAATAACAATAATTATAAAAGAATTTTCTAGAATTACATATAATAATCACTTTCAACCAATTAAGTTTTTGCTAATTCAAACCCTTTTTTATATTTGATTAAACCAAAAACTTAGTTATGAACGAAATAACCAAATTGGCTTCATTTTTTAACTCATCATTTGAGTTTATCTCATTAATCGTTTATGTAACGATAGGTATCTTTCTTCTGCTTTACATCAGACTCTTCAGAATTGAGGGCGAATGCAGATATGGCAGGAAAATTTTTATTGCGGTATCATTTTCTGCAAATGCTCTTGTACTATTATTAAGGCAAATTCTTGATCTTAACTGGCCGGAGAGCGTTCTTCACGATCTCTCCTCATTTTTGATTATGATGCAGCTTTTTTACCCTCTTACGTTTCATCTACAAAGTGTAACTTATAAGAGGGTTAACGTATTTAAACTTATAATGAACACTCTTATTCCTTTGGTGTTCGCAAATGTAATTACCACTTTGATGATTCACTTCAGAATTGTCGTTCAACCTGTATATTTAATAGTAGGAGGAGCGCTTTTAACACTTTACATTGTTTACAGAATTTTGAACCATACCTGTAGCTATTGCATTCACCTTTTTAGTCTAATTAGGGAGCCGTACGGAATGAAAAGAGAGTTGTTTAGAATTGTCCTTGTAATTACAGGAGCATCAATTTTCATTATTTCTCTTTCTAATATTTTAATATCCAGCGTAAACTCATTGATGTCTCCATCTCTTTTTATTGTAATGGTTTTGTCAATATTGACTACTTACAGGATAATGAAAGATGAAAGAGGTTATTCAATTGATTATAATATTATTTCTAGCGAAGAAAAACATCTTATTTCACCCAGAATGAATAGGGTTGAGGATTATAGGCAGAATAAGCTGAAGGAAAGGTTAGAGGAGTATTTTGATATCAGTAAGCCTTATCTGAATAAAAAGATTTCAATAAAAGACATCTCTAAAGTATTGTTTACAAATAAAACCTATCTCTCAAAAGTTATAAATGAAAATATGGGTGTTAATTTCAATCAGTTAGTTAATTCATACAGAATGAAAGAGGTAGACAATCTACTAAAAGAGGATCCTCATATGGGTATGAAAGAGCTGTGTGATAAATCCGGATTTGGTTGTATGGCAACATTTGTAGTTGCTTTCCGGCTAAATAAAGGGGCTCCTCCGGCTGAGTGGTGCAAGAAAAATGCACAAAATTTAGGTAAAGCCAATAAGGATATGGACAATGAGAAAAAGTCGTAATATTTCTCAAAAATTTATTGGAAGGGCTCTCTATTTATTTGGATTAATGGATGGAGTTAAGAAAAAAGAGGGCCCCTCCTCTTTTAATGCAGAGAGTATACTCTTAAAGGCAAATAATGCTATGAGGAGTGAAGAGCTTTATAGATCAGCAGATCTAACTATAACTCAACTTGCAAGAAAAACTGGAACCAACAGAACCTACCTATCTAAATGTTTTCGTCTACATAACACAAACTATGTAGACTACGTAAATGAGTTTAGAGTTAAACTAGCAAAAAGTCTTATTGAAAATAAAGCAAATGAGAATAAAAGTATAACAGAAATTTCTGAATTATCAGGATTTCCTAATCCCAGATCATTCTCTAAATGCTTTTACAATAAATATGGTAAAACCCCCTCCCAATTCAAACGCGAGGTTCTTGCAAGGGCTACACTACCTCGTTTCTGAGGTTTGAGCGGATAAAGTTTTGACGATCCGGGGTGTTTTTTCCCATATAAAACTCAAGGAGCTCGGCTATGTTGTCGTCGTTGCCCAGACGGACACGGTCAAGGCGGATGTTCTCTCCTATGAAATTCTTAAACTCGTCAGGGGAGATCTCTCCCAATCCTTTGAATCGGGTTATCTCGGGGTTGGGGCCGAGTCTCTTTATGGCCTTTTCACGCTCCTCTTCTGAATAGCAGTAGGAGGTCTCTTTTTTGTTCCTAACTCGGTACAAAGGGGTCTGAAGAATATAGAGGTGTCCCTGCCTTACTAAATCAGGGAAAAATTGAAGAAAGAAGGCTAGCAGAAGCATCCTGATGTGCATTCCGTCAACGTCTGCGTCTGTAGCCATTACTATTTTATTGTATCTGAGATTCTCAATATCATCCTCAATATTAAGCGCGGCTTGAAGAAGATTGAACTCTTCATTTTCGTAAACAATCTTTTTGGAGAGTCCGTATGAGTTTTGTGGCTTGCCTCTAAGTGAGAAGACTGCTTGAGATATTACATCTCTGCTTTTTGTGATTGAGCCGGATGCTGAGTCACCCTCGGTAATGAAGAGTGTGCTATCCATTGCCCTATCGTGCTTGTCTGTATAGTGGATTCGGCAGTCCCTAAGTTTACGGTTGTGGAGATTTGCCTTTTTTGCTCTCTCTCTGGCAAGTTTTTGTATTCCTGAAATTGCTTTTCGCTCTTTCTCCGAGTCTAATATCTTTTTTAATATTGCTTCTGCAATATTTGGGTGCCTGTGGAGATAGTTGTCTAGGTTATCTTTGAGAAAGTCTCCAATAAAGTTTCTAACCGTAACTCCTCCCGGACCCATCTCTTTTGAGCCGAGCTTTGTTTTGGTTTGGGATTCAAATACGGGGTCTTGTACCTTTATACTTACTGCTGCAATCACTCCCTGACGAACATCTGCAGGGTCAAAATCTCTTTTGTAAAACTCTTTTATTGTTTTGGATATTGCCTCTCTAAAGGCTGCCATATGTGTGCCGCCCTGTGTGGTAAACTGACCATTTACAAATGAAGAGATGCCCTCTCCGTATTCATTGCCGTGGGTAATTGCAATCTCAATATCGTCCCCTTTAAGGTGAATAGGTGAGTATAGTGGCTCTTTTGTAAGGGTCTCATTCAAAAGGTCCAGCAATCCGTTCTTTGAGATAAACTCTTTTCCGTCAAGCTTGATAAGAAGGCCACTATTTAGATAGGAGTAGTTTCTGAGCATTGACTCGATAAATTCCAGATTGAAATTATAGTTACCAAAGAGCTCTTCGTCTGCTGTGAATGTTACCAAAGTTCCATTCTTCTCAGAGGAGAGGCTCCTCTCCTGATCAAGTAAAATCCCTTTGCTAAATCTTGCCATCTGAGACTCTCCATCTCTGAATGACTGAATTCTGAAATCTATTGAGAGGGCGTTGACCGCCTTAATACCAACTCCATTTAATCCTACTGACTTCTTAAAAGCTTTATTGTCATATTTTGCCCCGGTGTTCATTTTGCTGGAGGCTACTATTAGAGAGTCAAGAGGAATTCCTCGCCCATAATCTCTAACACTCACCACCTTATCCTTGATTGATATGACTATCTGTTTTCCATAGCCCATTGCATATTCATCAACAGAGTTATCCATTACCTCTTTGAGCAACACATATATACCATCATCCGGTGATGTGCCATCACCAAGCTTTCCAATATACATTCCGGGCCTGCGCCTTATGTGTTCATTCCACTCAAGGGTTTTAATTTCGTTCTCTGTGTATGTATTCATATGAAGTTTTAGGGTCTGAGTTGACAAAGTTACAAATTTGGCTTCAACTTATGATAAATTTTTGTCCGGCAAGAATAATATCATTAAAGACTCCGGCGGCTGTCTGTCTGGCGCCTGCCCCTCCACCTGATATTGTTATGGAATTTGGATAATCTTTACTAAAAATGATTATAGAGTTATCTGTCCCCACTGTTCGGGCAAGTGGATGGTCTGCAGGAAGGGATTCTAATCCTGTTTTACAATTGGTCTCTGAAATCTTTGCAACATATCTTAATCTCTCTCCCTTTTCCAAAGAGTATTTATAGAGATTATTAAAATCATCTTCATACTCTTCCAGCTTTTCATAAAACTCCTCAATTGTACCTGTTAAAAGGCTCTCGGGAAGAAGTGGATCGCATATAACATCCCCCGGCTCTCTTATTAGCCCCATCTCTCTACTTATTATCAGGGCTTTGCGCGCTACATCTGATCCTGAAATATCAAGACGTGGATCCGGCTCTGTGTACCCAAGGCTTTTTGCTTTTATCACAAGTGACTTAAGAGACTCCTCTCCGTTATAATTGCTTAATATAAAATTTAAGGTCCCAGAGAGTATTGCCTCAACTCTGGTGACTTTATCATTGCTTTGAACTAAGTTTCTAATTGTAGAGAGTACTGGTAAAGCGGCTCCCACTGTTGTTTCATATAGCAGGTTACTCCCTGATGCAAGGAAGGCATCCTTCATAAGAGTCCAATCTTTTACAGGTGAGCTAAATGCAATTTTATTACAGGCTACAACAGAGAATCCACTCCGGGCAAACTCTTTGTAAGCAAATGCCACTCTCTCATCTGCAGTACAATCAACAAATATTTTGTTGGGAAATTCAAATTCGGATGCGATTTTACAAAAACTATCGATATTTGAGTTTACTCCTTTGTCCAACAAATCCTCAACTTTATCTGGAATTATGCCATTTTCAGAAAATGACATTCTTTTGCTGTTGGCTACTCCTACTAACAGCAATTCATCTCTGGAGGGAATAATCTTCAACAGCTCCTTCGCAACATTTCCATAACCGGCCACAAAGAGAGCAATTTTTCTATCCTTGAATTGATGAATATTTGTCATTAACTATTTCTTGATTTCTTCAAAACCTTTTCCATAAACTCCCATCACATTTCCTACACTCAAAAAAGCATCTTTGTCAATATCCTTTACTAATCTAAAAACAAAGTTACTCTCCGTTCTCCTTACAATAAGCATAAGAATCTTGCCCTCCTTTTTGGTGAACCAACCCATACCATCAATTACAGTAACACCCCTGCCTGTTGGGGTTATAGCATCTGCAATCTGTTCGTATTTCTGAGAGAATATAAATATTTGAATAGATTGTCTTGCGCCTGAGAGAATAAGATCGACAGTATAGCTTGTAACGCTTATAAGCACAAATCCATAAATAATTATTGCTGCTCTCTCCCCTATTGATGCTTGGCTTGGAATGGCCAGAGAACTTAGGATAATGAAAATATCCATATAGAGAATTAGCTTACCGGGAGATATATTTCTGTATTTATTTATCATTAGGGCAATTATATCTGTGCCTCCGGTACTGCCTCCCTGGGTAAATGTAATAGCTATTCCGGCCCCTGAAAAGACACCTCCCATCATTGCAGATAGCAACTTTCCGTTTCCTAGGGCGACATCTTCAATCAGTTCAACTGGAATAAGTCCGGGAAGTCTGTCCAAAAAGAGAGTTACTGCAACAATTGCAAATACTGTTTTTACTCCAAAACCTTTTCCAAGAATCTTAAGAGCAATAGCAAGAAGAATAGCATTAATTAGAAAAAAGGACCAGCTTACAGGGAAACCTGTTGCATAATAGATTACAGCAGCAATACCGGTGATGCCACCCCCAACAAGTCCGCTGGGAATCATAAAAAGGCTCCAACCAACGGCGTAAAGGAGTAATCCGAAGGTAATTATAGCATAACTTCTGAGTCTGTTTAAGACTCTTTTTGTTTTTTGTTCCATAGTAACTTTCCAGCTTTAATCTGATCAAACCCCTGTCCGTAAACACTCATAACAGCAGAAACAGAAATAAATGCATCTTTATCTACCTCCCTCACTATTGCACTGATATCCGCCAATTGTGATTTTCTTATAATTACTACAAGCATTTTGCTCTCGTTTTTTGAAAACCACCCCATTGATGAGAGTGCTGTTACCCCTCTGCCCATCTCGCTGCTTACTTTATCCGCAATCTCTGAGAACTTTGAAGAGAATACAAAGACCTGGAGTGATTGCTTATTTCCTGTTAGTACCATATCAATTACATATGAGAATGATACCATCTCAATATATCCGTATATTACATCCTCAAGAGACTTGCCAGGAATTAAATAAACAGAACCTATTATTATCAGGTCGCAAATAATAAAAACCCTACCGGGAGACATCTCTTTGTATTTGCCAATTATCAAGGCTATAATATCTGTACCACCTGTACTACCTCCTTGAAGAAAGATAATACCAATTCCTATTCCGCTCATTGTTCCCCCTATCAGAGAGTTTATGAGTTTATCCTCAATATCAGAGACCCACGGTATCATTGGAAGAACTTCAAACATAACTGTAGCCATAGCAATACAGTATATGGTCTTAAAACCAAATGCTTTTCCAAGGATTAGAAAACCTATCCCCAATAGAATTGCATTAATAATAAGATATGAATAAGAGACATCGAATCCTGTGGCATAGTTTATTACAGATGCAAGACCACTCACTCCTCCACCTGCAATTTCGTGAGGAATAAGAAATGCTGTCCAGCTGAAGACAAAGATGAAGAGGCCGATTGTCATCAGCAAGTATGATTTCAGAGTCTTAAATATATTCATAATACCTATCTAGATATAAATAATTCAGATTTTGAATATGTAACAGCTTTACCCTTTATTATTACAAATAAATCTTCAAGTCTGCACTCTAAGTCACCGCCTCTTTGACTAATCTGTTTTGCCTGAAGAGTAGTCTTTTTCAATCTTTTGGCCCAGTATGGTGTAAGAGTACAATGGGCACTTCCGGTAACAGGGTCTTCAAGAATGGTTGATTGTGGCGTAAAATATCTGGATACAAAATCACACTCTCTACCCGGAGCAGTTACAATAACTCCCCCCGGATTAATATTAATCTCATCAAAAATTGAGCGATTAATTTCAATATTTTCAATTTGATCCTGAGATGGATAAACAAGCATATAATCTCTTGCCTTGTAAACTTCCTTTGGCTTTATACTTAGACTGTCAAATATCTCTTCCGGAAGTACAGATGTGACCCCCTCCCTTATTGGGAAGCTCATTAGATAGTAGTCGCTCTCCCTTTTTACCGAAAGGGGTCCCGATGCGGTCTCAAATACCACCTCGTCACTCTTCATCTCCTTTTGGGTAAAAAGAATATGTGCCGATGCCAAGGTTGCGTGGCCACATAAATCCATCTCAATGTCAGGAGTAAACCATCTAAGATGGTAAACACCATCCTTTTCCAGAATAAATGCAGTCTCAGGGGCTGCATTTTCCCTGGCAATTAGTTTTAAAGTACTATCCGGCAACACATCATCCAGCAAAACCACTACAGCTGGATTACCGCTGAAAACTTTATCGGTGAATGAATCCACCTGGTAAGAGATTATACTCATATCAGCAAACTATGTTTATAATTTTACCCGGTACCACAATTATCTTCTTTATGCTCCCGCCGGCAAGGAATTTCTCAGTATTTTCATTTGACCTTACAGCTGCCTCAATCTCCTGAACTGAGAGAGAGCGATCCAACTCAAGCTTAAATCTAAGTTTGCCATTGAAAGAGACAGGGTATTCAAAACTATTCTCTATAGTAAACTTTTCAAAATACTCAGGGAACATTGCAAAGGAGATACTTGAATTATGGCCCAGTTTGCTCCATAGCTCCTCAGCAATATGAGGGGCAAAAGGTGAAATCAAGACCACCATTGGCTCAAGGATTGATCGTTTATTGCAGTTAAGTTCATATAGATCATTAACAGCTATCATAAATGCACTTACGCTTGTATTGAAGGAGAAATTCTCAATATCTGTCTGTACCTTATTTATCAGCTTATGCAGAACCTTTAATTCGGCTGGAGAAGCTGCCTCTTCTGAGACTCTAAAATTCTCCCTCTCAAAAAAGAGTCTCCAAAATCGTTTCAAAAATCTGTGTACTCCATCAATTCCGTTTGTATCCCAAGGTTTGCTCTGCTCAAGGGGGCCTAAAAACATCTCGTACATCCTAAGAGTATCTGCACCATATTTATCACAAATAGTATCAGGATTGACAACGTTAAACATTGATTTGCTCATCTTCTCAACAGCCCATCCACATATATACTCTCCATCTTCCAGAATTAATTCAGAATTCTCATACTCAGGCATCCAGTTACGGAAAGCCTCTAAATCCAATCTGTCGTTGTTAACAATATTTACATCAACGTGAATCTCTGTAGTATCGTATGAATCCTTTAGTCCATATGATACAAATTTATTGGTTCCCTTTACCCTATAAACAAAATTTGACCTTCCCTGAATCATCCCCTGATTGATAAGCTTACGGAACGGCTCTTTTTCGCAAACATATCCAAGATCATAAAGAAACTTATTCCAGAAACGAGAATAGATCAAATGTCCCGTAGCGTGCTCTGTACCACCTATATAAAGATCAACGTCTCTCCAATAGTTATTTGCATCTTTTGAAACAAGTGCCTCTCTGTTTGAAGGATCCATATATCTTAAATAGTAGGCACTGCTTCCCGCAAAACCGGGCATTGTACTCTTCTCAAGAGGCCAACCATTAAAACTCCAGTTCTCAGCTCTTGCCAAAGGGGGCTCACCACTCTCTGTTGGTAAAAATTTATCCACCTCAGGAAGTTCAAGCGGCAGTTTCTCAATTGATAATGGTGTTGCAATCCCATCATTGTAATATATTGGAAAAGGCTCTCCCCAATATCTCTGACGAGAGAAAATTGCATCCCTCAACCTGTAATTAATTTTTCTTCTTCCAATTCCTCTTCTCTCCACCTCATCAATTGCTGCAGGAATAGCCTCCTTTACACTCATACCATTTAGAAAGCCCGAGTTACACATTACACCCTCCTTTGCATCAAAACTCTCCTCTGATACATCACACCCCTCAATTAATGGAATAACAGGTAAATTAAAATGTCTGGCAAATGTATAATCTCTGCTATCGTGAGCCGGTACTGCCATAATAGCCCCGGTTCCATAACCGGCAAGAACATATTCGGCAATCCATACGGGTATCTTTTCTTGAGTGAATGGGTTTATAGCAAAGCTGCCACTGAAAACGCCTGTAACCTTTTTACTCTCAGCCATCCTCTCTCTCTCTGTCTTCTTTTTTGCTGCTGCTAAATAAGCCTCAACCTCAACTTTTTGCTCATTAGAGGTAAGCCTCTCTACCCATTCACTTTCAGGTGCCAAAACCATAAATGTTGCACCATATATAGTATCTGCCCTGGTTGTAAATATATCAAGGCTATACTCACTCTCTCCGTTCATCACTTTGAAAGTCATCTCAGCTCCTTGGGATTTTCCTATCCAATTTCTCTGCATCTCCTTAAGTGATTCTGTCCACTCAAGCTCCTCCATATCTTTTAACAGTCTCTCTGCGTAGGCCGAAACCCTAAGTTGCCACTGCCTCATCTTCTTCTGCTCCACAGGATGCCCCCCTCTTACTGAGAGTCCCTCCTTAACCTCGTCATTTGCCAATACAGTCCCAAGGGCGGCACACCAGTTTACAGAGGTCTCTCCCAGATAGGCAATCCTATATTCCATAAGAATTTCAGATCTCCTTTCTCTCTCCATTTTACTCCATTCAGATGCAGAAAAGAGCGGAACATCTCCACAAGCTGCATTAAGAGCTATATTACCGGATATTTCAAAAATTTTTTCCAGCTCTGCGATAGCTCTTGCCTTATGAGTTGAAAAATCATACCAATGTTCAAACATCTGAACAAATGCCCACTGAGTCCATTTATAGTAATCTGGATCACAAGTACGAACCTCCCTTTCCCAGTCAAACGAGAAGCCAATCCTATCAAGCTGCTCCCTGTATCTCTTAATATTTTTTTCAGTAGTTGTTGCTGGGTGCTGACCGGTCTGTATGGCATACTGCTCTGCCGGGAGTCCAAATGCATCATAACCCATAGGATGTAGCACATTGAATCCCTTAAGACGTTTATATCTACTATAAATATCGCTTGCTATATAACCAAGCGGATGCCCAACGTGAAGCCCTGCACCGGATGGATAAGGGAACATATCAAGGACATAGAATTTGGGTTTCCCCTTATCAATTTCTGCTTTAAACGTCTTCTCTGAGGCCCATCTAGCCTGCCAGTTTTTCTCAATTTCGGAAAAGTTGTACTCCATTCTGTTTCGTTTCAATCAAGCGACAAAAGTAATAAAATTTGCTATCTCTTTAGTCTGAATTCCACCGGAAGGGCTATTCTTACAGATACAGGTTTGCCATCAATTTTAGCAGGTTTCCAATCAGGTGAGGCCTCAACTGTTTTTAGAGCAGCTTCGTCCAACTCGTAGTCAAGAGATTTAATCACCTCTACATCCTTAACTTTGCCTTCGTGGTCTATTGTAAACTCAACAATAACCCTTCCGCTAACCCCCCTATCAACGGCACCCTGTGGATATTTCAAATATTTATAAACCCATCGGTCCAGGAATCTCTGCTCTCTTCCGTGCAGGAACTGCGCAGGAATCTCTGTCTCCTCCTGCTTGTAAATTCTAGCCTTACCGCTCTCTTTAGCTATCTCCTCCTGAGGTGCAAAAAGAGTTCTTGATAACATCCTTCCCATATTAGCAACATCCAGAATAAGATTAAAAACATACTCCGTTGTCATATCCATAGTAACATAATCAATCTCCTCTTCAACATCTCTGTTTGTATGATAGTCCCTGTGAAGCCCCGTAGTAAATAGAGCAACCGGTATTCCATCCGCAGCAAAAACCTGATGATCACTCGGGAAATATGAGGAGGTTTTAATAGTTGGACTTGGCATCAGAGGCTTGTCGGAGGCATCCTTAAGCAGAGTTGTGAGTTCAGTGTGAGGCATCATTGTATAAACATATAGCCCTCTGCCTGCTCCGCCTCTGCCCAGCATATCAAGATTAACCATCAGTGATATCTTCTCCTTATGCTGGAAAGCACGATTTGCAAAATACCAGCTTCCAATCATACCTCGCTCCTCAGCTCCAAATGCTGCAATTATTACAGATCTTTTAAATAAAAAATTTCTGGCCCTTACCATTTTTGCAACCTCAAGCATTACGGCTACACCGGATGCATTATCATCAGCACCTTTGTATAGTAATAGAGAATCTTTTCCATTGATTTTTGTCTTGATCGACCCCAGATGGTCATAATGAGCTCCAACCAAAATATACTCATTTTTAAGCTCTGGATCGTACCCCTCAATTATTCCAACAATATTTTGGGATTTTAGCGTATCCCCTGAATCGTTCACAAAAGAGAAGTCCTGGCCGGGAGATGGATAGAGAAGTTCAATATCACTCTCTTTAAAGACTCGTTCAATATATCTGGCAGCCATACGCTCCCCCTCTGTACCCGCAGCTCTCCCTTTAAGAGAATCGGAAGTTAATGTAATTAAGTGTCCCTTTAACTCAGCAGCCCTTTCATTCTGCGAGAATAGCCCTGCTGTTACAACAAACAGCAGAGCTACTATCATTGATATTCTTTTCATATGTTATCTTGTTGGCAATACCTCCAGCCAGTAGCCGTCGGGATCGTTTATAAAATAGATTCCCATTTTTGGATTTTCATAGCAGATACAACCCATCTCTTCGTGCAGCTTATGCGCCTCCTCATAGTTGTCTGTTCTGAAGGCCAGATGAAACTCATTATCTCCTAAATTGTAAGGTTTCTCCCAATCTCTTAGCCAGGTAAGTTCTAATTGATGGCCTCCCTCAATTCCGTCTGAAAGATATACTATGATGAATGACCCATCTTCCGGGGTTATCCTCCTAACCTCTTCAAGACCAAGAGCTCTTTTGTAAAACTCCAAACTCTTTTCAAGGTTAAGCACATTAATATTGTTATGAATAAATCTAAACTTTGCCATATAACACTAAATTATCTTTTAAAATGGGGCATCTCTCCGGGCAGCACAATAGAAAATTCTACAAGCCCTTTTATTGCCCCCTTCTCCCTCCAGGGAGTCTGGTGGATTAATTTTTTAACGCCACCCTTCTCAATGGTATAAGAGTTTGAATCACCACTGGCAAGCATACTCTTAATAACATTCCAGGATTGCTCTCCGTGGCACTCCCTTAAGTTCTTACCTAAAAGCTCACCATACTTCTCAAAGGTCTTTGCAGATTTCTCATTTCTGTAAACCACAATTCCGTCTGTATCACAAACAGTTACTGCGCATTCAAGTTCATCTGCCCAATTGAAATAATCTCTCTCCATCCTAAATCTCTACTTGTAAAAAGGTGTCTTCACAACAGCTGCCTTAAGAAGTTTCTCTCTTACCTTAATAAAAATTTCAGAGCCAGCTTTTGAAAAATCAGGTGTAACATAAGCCATGCCTATAGCTTTTTTAACTGCCGGTCCCATAGTTCCGGAGGTCACAATACCAATAACCGTGCCGTTTGCATCACAAACTTGATAGCCGTGTCTGGGAATGCCTCTATCTAAAAGTTCAAACCCAACCAGCTTTCTCTTAAGCCCATCAGCCTTAAGTTTAAGCATAAAGTCCTTATCAATAAAATCTCCTTTTGCCTCGCTGAATTTAGTAATCCACCCTAGTCCAGCCTCAATTGGAGATGTTGTATCATCGATATCATTTCCATATAAGCAGAAACCCATCTCAAGTCTAAGTGTATCTCTTGCTCCAAGTCCTATAGGTGCAATTCCAAACTCCTCTCCTGCCTCAAAAACAGCTTTCCAAAGTTTGTCTGCATCTTCATTAGCGACATAAATTTCACATCCGCCTGAACCTGTATATCCTGTAGTTGAAAATATTGCATCCTTTATACCTGCAATGGTAAGTTTCTTGAATGTATAATACTCCATATCGGTAACATTCTCATCACATATCTTCTGCATTGCCTTCAATGCAAGAGGCCCCTGTACTGCAAGCTGGCAGATTTCATCAGAAGCATTGTAAAGTTCCTTACCGGGGGTAATATTGAATTTAGGAGCTATTGCTACTAGATGGGCATAATCCTTTTCAATATTTGATGCATTGACTACCAAAAGATAGGTCTCACTATCAATGCAATAAACCAGAAGGTCATCTACAATTCCCCCCTTGCCATTTGGAAAACAGGAGTACTGAACCTTACCCGGAGTGAGAAGAGAAGCATCATTCGAAGTTGTGTATTGTATGAATGGCAAGGCATTAGGCCCCTTTACCCAAATTTCACCCATATGGGAAACATCAAATACTCCAACTTTAGTCCTTACGTGATTATGCTCTTCGTTTATTCCAATATATTCAACAGGCATATTATAACCTGCAAAGGGAACCATCTTGGCACCCAAAGAAATGTGTTTTTCTGTAAAAGCGGTGGTTTTCATTTTTATTTTGTTTCTATATGTAATTTCTGTTTTACTGCATCATAAATCCATATATCCTCAGGGCTAAAATCAAGCTCCAGTAACTTTCTTAGGGATGCGTATGCATCACCTATCTCCTTATGAGCAGTAGAGGCCACAACATTGTATCCATTGCGGAATGTTAGTCTTATTGGGGAGTATCCACTATTTTTAAGATACGATGCCATTTTATCTGCGTTAACCTTCTCAGAAAAACTTCCGGCAATAACATAGAATCTCATATCTGAAGGGAGGCTCTGAACAATGGCTGAAGAGGAATCAACTGTTATGTCAGATGAATCTGCAGGGGATACAGTAATAGTGTCTGCAGGGGTTACCTTAGGCAAAGAATCATCAAGCTCTTCAGTTAGCTGCTTATATCTTTGCAATTCATCAGAGGTGGGCATTCCAAGAGTTGAACGCACCCAATCGCATCCAGTTAGCGTGAAAACCAGCGCAATTGTTAAAAAAAACGAAATTTTTCTTTTCATAATCTTCTAGACTTTAGAAGGTTTGTAATCTCACAAAAGTAACCAAATTTAAGGATAAGCGAAAATTTAATGTATATTTGACACTACTAAATAAGTGATGCAATATGTCAAAATTTATTCAACAGGTTAAAGAGATCACAAACTTTGCCGATCACGTTGATATTACAGGAACAATTGAAGGCATAAAAAAAAGTATTGATTTTAAGGGGCCAAATGTATGGATTCTCGCATTTGCTGTGATAGTGGCATCTGTGGGACTAAATGTAAATTCCACACCTGTAATCATTGGCGCAATGCTTATATCTCCTCTGATGGGTCCAATAATAGGGACAGG
The DNA here is from genome assembly GCA_028700975.1 of Bacteroidales bacterium. GTDB lineage: Bacteria > Bacteroidota > Bacteroidia > Bacteroidales > UBA932 > Bact-08. The sequence goes on from JAQVRQ010000005.1 coordinate 15,503, forward strand.
ACTTGCAGTAGGGATAAACGATTCACTTCTTCTTAAAAGAGCTCTTAAAAATTTGGGAATAATGGTGCTGATAAGCGTTATAGCATCAACTCTCTTTTTCGCTCTCTCTCCGTTGAGTCTTGATGAACCAACTGAGCTACTTGCAAGGACTAGACCCACAATTTATGATGTATTTATCGCATTTTTTGGTGGTCTGGCAGGCATTGTTGAGGGCTCTAAAAAAGAGAAAGGCACCGTTATCGCCGGAGTTGCAATTGCAACTGCTCTTATGCCTCCTCTTTGTACTGCAGGTTATGGCATAGCCAACCTCAATTTTGGTTATTTTGCAGGTGCCATATACCTCTTCACCATAAACTCCCTCTTTATTGCTTTAGCCACATTTATAATTGTAAGATACCTAAGGTTCCCTCTTGTGAAATTTGAGGATCCCGTAAAACAAAAGAAGGTAAGAAGAATGATTAGTATAGTTACTGTACTTATGATCCTACCCAGTATATACACAGCAATTATTGTAATTAGAGAGAATACCTTTAACGTCTCAGCTAAACAATTTGTTAACGATAATAAAACAATTGAAAACAGTTACATATACGACTACAAAATTAATCACACCGGCAGCTCCTCAATCTTGGAGCTCTCAATTGCCGGAGAACAGCTAAGAGAGGGTCAGAAAGAGATGTTATACTCATCTCTTGAGAAATTTGGCATAGGCAGAAACCATCTGATTATTAAAGAGAGCGCGACTGTTGATCCTTTTGACGAAGGAGGAGTTGTTAAGAGTATCTTTGAAAGAAATGATCTTGAAATTCAGAAGAGAGAGGAGATGTTGCGAAATATGGAGGCTGAGCTTAACGCAATAAAGAGTAAGGAGATTCCATACAAACAGATTGCTGAGGAGATTCTTGCTCAGCATCCCGGATTGAAATTTTTCTCCATTGCCAGAGGAGCACATATTGATATCTCTGATTTTAACTCAAGTGATAAAATAATGGTAATGGCAACTTGGGAGGAACCATTACCTGAAGAAGAGATTCGCAAGCTTGAGCAATGGCTCTCTGTAAGGCTTAGCGAAAAGAGTGTTATAATTACACAGGTAGAGTAAAATATGGTTCTTTATGCATTAGTTATTCTAAAAATACTTGGGTCATCACTCTTCTGGAGTAATGATACTATTAAGATTATATTCTTAGGTGACATAATGCAACATCAGACACAACTAGAGGCAGCAAGAAAACCTGGAAAAGGGGCTGACAATCCATTATCTTATGATTACTCAACCTATTTTAAGCACTTGGAGAGCAGGTTTATCTCTTCAGATTTGCGGATTGCAAATATGGAGACGACATTCTCTTCACCCCCTTACTCAGGTTATCCTGTTTTCAACTCTCCGGTATCTCTTCTGGAGGAGAGTAAACAAGGGGGAATAGATATTTTTCTTTCCGCAAATAACCATATATGCGACAAAGGAGCTAAAGGTATTGAGGGAACAATTAATGCTTACAACTCACTTAGAATTCCTTATGCCGGTGCATACAGAAATGAGGAGGAGAGAGAGATACTCTACCCTCTTTTCGTTGAGCTAAAGGGGGTAAAATTGGCAATATTGAATTACACATACGGAACTAATGGCATTCCTGTTCCATCTCCATATGTTGTAAATCTCCTGGATACAATTAAAATTAAAGAGGATATAAAAAAGGCTGCCGATGATGATGCAGACCTAGTTATTGCTACAATTCACTGGGGATATGAATACAAATTAAACTCCTCACAAGAACAGAAAAAATGGAAAGAGTTTTTCAACCAAAATGGAGTTAATGTCATAATTGGCTCACACCCACACGTAATACAGGAGGTAGAGGTTGAAAAAGAGCTGTCTGGTGAGATCAAAAGCATAACTGCATACTCCCTTGGGAATGCAATCTCGAATATGACTGCCCTATATACCAGAACAGGTATACTATTTACCTTAAAGATTATTAGAGAGATAAACGGCAAAATCAGACTTATTGAACCAGAATACGAACTTATCTGGACATCAAGACCCGGTGCAATTGAAAAGAATTTTACAATCATCCCGGTTAATGATTTCATTGACTCTCCGGAGTTGTTTAAAAGAGTTGATGAGTGGAAAAAGATGAAAAACGAATTTACTAATTTAAGAAAATGACAGAAAAGACAATTCTTCTTGAGGAGATTGATCCTTTAGATATATACGGGGTAAATAACAGATTAATAAATTTATTGATAAGTTACTTCCCAAAGATGAGTGTGGCTGCAAGAGGCTCCGAGATAAAACTTAAGGGAAGTGCTTCCGATGTAAAAACATTTGAAAACAAGATCTCAATTCTTAAGGAGATTAGAATGAGAAAATCCAGATTGACAGAAGACGATGTTAACTCACTTTTTGACCCTGCGGGTGTAAAGGGCACGGAGAGCAAAGAGGAGGATAAAGATGTTATCGTATTTGGCAATGAGGGGAAAACAATTCGTGCTCGCACAAAAAATCAACGAAAACTTGTTGAAAGCTACTATAAAAATGATCTCATTTTTGCAATTGGACCTGCAGGTACCGGTAAAACCTATACTGCAATTGCTCTTGCTGTAAGAGCACTCAAGAATAAAGAGGTAAAGAGATTGATTCTTACCCGGCCGGCTGTTGAGGCAGGTGAGAGACTTGGTTTTCTTCCGGGAGATTTAAGAGAGAAGCTCGATCCCTATCTTCAGCCTCTTTATGATGCACTTAGAGATATGCTCCCCTCTAAAAAGCTTGAGTTGCTTATGGAGGAGGGTGTAATTCAAATCGCCCCACTTGCCTATATGAGAGGCAGAACTCTGGAGAGTGCGTTCGTTATACTTGATGAAGCTCAAAATACTACCTTTGGACAACTTAAGATGTTCCTTACAAGGATGGGAGGGAATTCAAAATTTGTTGTTACTGGTGATGCCACTCAAATTGACCTTCCAAAAAAATCAGATTCAGGATTACTAAAAGGGGCAGATCTTCTTGGAAAGATTAATGGAGTGTGCAGAATCGACTTCACAAAAGATGACATTGTGAGACACAAACTTGTTACAAAAATTGTACAGGCTTTTGATAAGTTAGACGAGGAGGGACAAAGTTAAATCTTAGACTTTCAATTAAAGAAGCATACCTCCCATATCATTTGTTGGCTTCCCGTTTTTTATTGTCCAGACACCATTTACAATAACGTGTTCAACACCCTCTGCAAACTGATGAGGTTCTGCAAAAGTTGCTCTATCAATTATTGTTTCCGGATTAAATACCACAATATCTGCGTAATATCCCGGGATAAGTAGCCCCCGCTCTTTTAGTGCTAATCTGGAGGCAGGTAGTGCAGTAACTTTATGAATAGCAGTCTCCAGATTCATCAATTTCTCATCTCTTACATATTTACCAAAAAACCTTGGCATTGTTCCGTATGAGCGAGGATGAGGCATAGACTCTCCTAACTTTCCGTAAGGTGAGTATACACTTCCATCTGAGGAGGGCATACCAAGTGGGTGAGTGAGTAATAGATGAAGGTTCTCCTCCTTCATTGCAAATCCAATAATATCTACGCTAATTCTCTCCTCAATTAAAAGTCTTCTTACAAATTCCCAAGCCTCTAATCCGTTAAGCTGAGAGGCATCAGCAACGTTCATTCCTATATAACGTTTATTTGCCTCTCTTCTGCAGGAGGTAATTACAATATTCTGAGCTCCTCCTAGCCTTTCAAACCTTGATCTTGCGTACTCTCCAATTTTTTGTGAGGTAACTGGAGATTCTAGCCTTGATAAAATTTCATCTGTAGTTCCCTGTCTTTCTGTAAGGGGAATAAAGGTGGACATACCTGTTGAAAATGCTATGTAAGGGTATCTGTCAAAGGCTATATCAATACCTGATTGTTTTGCATCATAAATCAATTTTAGAAGCATTGGTGCTTTATGCCAATTAGCAGCGTTCTGGGCCTTAAGATGAGAAATCTGAAGTCTGACACCGGATAAGCGGGCAATCCTTATTGCCTCAGCTAGTGCAAGTTCAACTCTATCATCTTCGTTCCTCATATGTATAGCAAAAAGACCATTATGCCTTGCAACCGCCTTGCACAATTCAGCTATCTCATCCTCTGGTGCGTAGGAACCGGGGACATACTCAAGTCCGCAGGATATTCCTACAGCCCCCTTTTCCATCTGACTTTCAACATATGAGACCATTGCTTTTAACTGCTCTTTTGTTGCTGGAACATCATTGTCTCCAACAAATTTGGCTCTAACAGAGCCTTGACCTATTAAGGTGCCATAATTTATGCCCCTCTGCTGCTTTGAATAATCGGAAAAGAACTCTCCCTTATCTGCCCACCTTTTTGATGGGAAGGGTGAGTCTCCGCAATTACCTCCTATATCAAGTGTAACACCCTGATATATTTTACTATCTCCCAGAGGAGCCTCCATCATATTTGCATCTGTGTGGGTGTGAATATCAATGAAACCAGGAGAGATTGCATTGCCCCCTGCATCAATAATTGTATCTGCACTATTTCCAATATCACCAATAGCAGCTATCCTGCCATTTTTGACAGCAACATCACCTTTTATTGGTGCTCTAAGCTCTCCGTTATAGATTAAACCGTTTTTAACTATTAAATCAAAACGATTGTTTGCCCGCAATGTTGTGATATCACTAATAGACATTCCTATCGCAGCTCCTGCAAAGAGAGAGGATTTCAAAAAGCCCCTTCTGGAAATTTTTTCAGCCATAATCAATTATTTTATCTCAAGTCCTTTTGAAATGTATTGTTCAAATTTACCTATTTTATCGTAAATAAGGAGAGCATCAATATCATCTCTTGATTCAACTATCTCCTTGGCTCTCTCAAATCCCACAACCATAAACCAAGTGGCGTAGGCATCTGCTGTCATTGCATCCTGAGCGATAACTGTTGCACTTAACAAATTGTGTTTCACAGGTTTTCCGGTAGAGGGGTTGATTGTATGAGAGTATTTAAGACCATCCTCCTCTATGAATTTTCTGTAATTACCGGATGTTGCTAGCCCTCTGTTAGATAATAGAAGAACAGCTTGAACTTCTGCACCTTGAATCATATTACCCTCCTCTGGTTTATCAATTCCTACACTCCATTTTTTACCTTTTGGGTTTACTCCTTTACAATAAATTTCCCCTCCAATTTCAACTAGATAGTTTTCAACTCCTATCCTGTCAAATTCCAGGGCAATTACATCTGCAGTATATCCCTGTGCGATTGCATTAACATTGATGCTTACTCTACTGTCACTCTTTATAACCTTACTATTCTCAATTGAAAGTTTATCCATCCCAACAAATCTCCTTATGCTATCTAACATCTTGTCTGTAACATTTTTTCTCTCTCCTTTTCCAAATCCCCAAACCTCAAACATTGGAGCAGCTGAAATATCAAAGGCACCCTCACTCTCCCTCCAAATCTCTACTGATCTGTTAAAAACTCTTTCAAAAAGATTATCTACCAAAACATTTTTGTTCTGATTAACAGCTGTAATCAATGAGCTGTCATTATAAACAGATAACGAATTATCAACTTTAAGAAGAAGAGAATCAACTATGTGATTTAAGGTGTCACCTTTGTTTGAATAGACAATATGGTATGTAGTGCCCTGAGTGAAGCCGTCAATAGTTGAGTAATCCTCAACTTTATTGCAAGAGACTGCAAGAATGGCTATTGAAACTCCAGTAAGAAAAAATTTTAGAAGGTATTTTGAAATAATCATTTGTAGTGAAGTGTTTGGCACAAATTTAGAATAAAAAAATATATCTTTGTGAGTTATATAAGCACTTGATTAAATTATGACAGATAATAAATGGCTGAGACTTGCATCATTGTTTTTGGTGCTGATACTTGCTTTTGCCTGTAAAGATGGTGAAGAGGTAGATACTAATCTTTATATGGAAGGGGCTCTTGTAGCCAACATTCCATCCCACCTTTTAGCCGGAGAGGAGATTAATATAAAGGCTACCGGAATTACACTTCCTGTTGACAGTTTGTCATACAAATGGTACACAAAAGGGTTTAGTGTCGATTCAATTATTGGAAACGACATTACAATTACAACTCCTGTTGAACCAGGAACTTACTCTGTGTCAATCTATGTCAGCCATCCAAGATATACAACTAAGAGCCAAACATACATCACAGTAATTATTGATCCTGATTCTGATGAGAGTTTTGGAGGTGTGGTTAAGGGGGAGAATTTCTTTGAAGACTCCAGGGATGGACAAAAATATTACTACAGTACTATTGGCAACCTCGATTGGTTCACCTTTAACTTAAACTGGAAAGGTGCAGGTCACTCTTATATGCAGATAGATGCTCTTGGTGAAATATATGGGCGTCTTTACAACTGGAACGAAGCAAAAGTTGCCTGTCCGGAAGGCTGGAGATTGCCTGATAATAGTGATTGGGAGAGTCTTGCAGAAGCGCTTTCCGGAAATAGTGATTTAGCTTTTGACGGGAAATGGGCAGGTCTCGGTGCAGACATTGCTGTTAAAGCAACCCTTAATTCCGTAAATATTTGGAAATACAGCCCAAATATGAACTTTTCAAATAGATTTCAATTTAATGCAATTCCTTCAGGTAACTCTACCGGAAACTTTAGAACATATCTAAACAGAGGTGAATATGGAACCTGGTGGTCAGCAGATGAAAAAGATGCAGAAGATGCATTTTACAGATATATCTACTTTGATAGTCCGGACTTCCCATACAACTTTGCTAACAAAGAGAGCTTTGGAGCCTCAGTTCGCTGCGTAAAAGATAGAATTAAATAAACAGATACACATAACACCTAATATTATGAAACTTTCAAAAGGATTAATCACATTACTGGTAGTACTTGGAGCAGTACTACTTGTGTTCCTTTGGGCAAAAAATGCCTATAACTCGATGGTGACAAAAGAGGAGGGGGTAACTTCTGCCTGGGCTCAGGTTGAAAATGTATACCAAAGACGTGCAGACCTTATTCCAAACTTGGTTGCAACGGTTAAAGGATATGCAGCTCACGAACAGGAGACACTTGAGGGTGTTGTAAATGCTCGCGCAAAAGCTACTCAAACAACTATAGATCCTACTAATCTTACTGAGGCTAGTATGAAGCAGTTTCAGGCTGCTCAGGGCGAGTTGGGAAGTGCTCTTCAAAGACTTATGGTGGTTGTAGAGCGTTATCCGGATCTCAAGGCAAATCAGAACTTTCTTGAACTTCAGGCTCAGCTTGAAGGCAGTGAAAATAGAATTACTGTTGAGAGACAAAAATTCAATGAGACAGCAAGAGCATACAACACATATATCAGACAATTCCCAAAAAACATTCTTTCAGGAATGTTCGGCTTTGAACGTAAAGCATATTTTGAAGCAGCAGAGGGTGCTGATGAAGTTCCTAAAGTAGAATTTTAATCGTGGGAACAAACCCCTTCATTTCTAAAGCAGACCAGACAAAGATTGTAAAATCAATTGAGTCTGCAGAACTGAACACTTCAGGCGAGATAAGGGTTCACATTGAGAGTATCTGCCCGGGCGATCCAATAGCTAGGGCAGTTTATGTTTTTAACAAACTCAAAATGTATAAAACCCGCGACAGAAATGGTGTGCTAATTTACATCGCTTGGAAGTCACATAAATATGCCATAATTGGAGACAACGGAATCAATACGGTTGTTCCTGAAAATTTTTGGCAAGATGCTCTATCCCTGCTGGGAGAACATTTACGATCTGGCAATAACACAGAGGGAATATGTAAAACAATTGAGTTGACCGGAGAGAAGTTAAAGGTTTTCTTTCCAATAAAATCAGACGACACGGATGAACAGAGCAATGAAATCTCTTTTGGCGATTAGAAACATTACCATCACGGTACTCGTTCTGCTCTCCTCTGTATTGACAGCACAGATTCCAGCTAAACCAATACCTCCAAGGCTCGTAAATGATTTTGCCTCCCTACTCAACCCGTCTGATGCTGCAAGGATTGAGGAGGCTCTTGTGGCATTTTCAGACAGCACTTCAAATCAGATAGTAGTTGTAACTGTTACTTCACTGGGAGGAGTTGACAAATCACAGTTTGCCTATAGTATTGGTGCCGAATGGAAAGTTGGACAATCAGACTTTAACAACGGGATAGTTATTCTTATAAAACCAAAGGTGGGGAACGAAAGAGGCGAAGCTTTTATAGCAACCGGATATGGCCTTGAGGGGGCATTACCAGATGCAATATGTAAAAGAATTGTTGAAAAGGAGATGATACCGCGCTTCCGGGAAGAGGACTATTTTGGCGGAGTTGTGGCTGCTTTAAATGTTATTATGCCCATTGCAGCCGGAGAATATAGTTCTGATGAATATGCTGCGTCATCTGGTGAAGAGGGTAGCATAATTGCTGCAATACTTGTAATTTTATTTGTATTGTTTGTCACTGTAATATCTGCTATCTCAAAGAGAGGTGGTGGTGGAAACTACGGAGGAGGAGGGCGAAAGGGTCCCGGCTTGGCCGAGCTTCTAATTCTTGGCTCTCTACTCTCCAGAGGTGGAGGTGGCAGGTCCGGTGGGTTCGGAGGAGGATTCGGAAGTGGCGGAGGATTCGGCGGAGGTGGCTTTGGCGGGTTCGGTGGCGGAGGATTCGGCGGAGGTGGTGCCGGAGGAAGCTGGTAGCTCTTTCCAATCAATTACAACAATTTCTGACTTGGTTCCAATTCTGTATTTTGGTCCCCATAAACCTAGACCTGATGTAACAATAAAGTCAGTCTCACTCTTTTTCTTATGCCCATAGGCAAGCTCAAACATTGAGGATACAATTAGGTTACCCGGCCAAAATTGTCCTTTGTGAGTGTGGCCGGATAATTGAAGATCTACTTTATTATTAACCGCGTCATCCAAATTTTTGGGCTGATGATCAAGTAGAATTAGAGGCAGCTTCTCATCAACTCCTCTAATTAATAAATCAAGAGGAGCTCTTTTGCTGTTAGTAAGATCATCCCTTCCAATTATAATAAAACCATATGGTGATTCGTGAGTAGAATCAATTAAAAGATTAATTCCTGAGGAGCGGATTATTTGATAAATATGATCTCTGTCACCTCCGTAAAATTCGTGATTACCGGTTATTGCAAAGACACCATACCTTGCATTTAGCCTTGCAAGCTCAACCTCCATACTATGTTCCACAAGGGGTCGAACATCTCTGTCTGCAATATCCCCTGCAAGCATAATAAGATCTGGATTTTGGGCATTTATAAGATCTACATATTGTCTGAGATGTTTTCCGTTAATATATGAACTAAGATGGAGATCACTGGCTAGAACAATTTTAAGAGCTCCTTCTGGCAGTCTCTTTTCTGTATAAAGCTCATATTTTGTAACCTGAGGATTGTTAAAATTCCGATTCCCAATAATTAATAAAATTGCAACCGTGACAAGAGATACTACCAAGGCAATCTGCTTTGAAAGAGACCAATTTTCAGTAATAATATTTGGGAATATGTGAAAAAAGTAGTTAGCTACTCTAAATAAATCTATCACAAAAACAATTATTGCAAAATATACTAATGCGATAATAAAAGTAAATCCGATATCTGACATCGGCACAGCATATCTCTCCTCGATCTTGTCACCAAAATACATTCTGGAGAAGAATGAAAGAAATCCTGCTATAAAGAGAATTGAATATATAATCTTTATGGCAACTGAAGGAGGCAATGCCTGAAATCCTCTTGTAAATACATAGGTTGATAATGCAAAAAAACCGGAAAGGACTATTAAGAAAAACATAAGCTCAATTTGGTTGTTTGCAAAAATAACATTTAACTTTATCAATTGTTTGAGCTTAACTTAATTTAAATGGAAAATAGAGGTAAAGAAGCCAAGAGGGTTACTATTGTGGGTTTTTTTGTAAACCTTGTTCTTACACTTGCTAAAATTACTGCCGGGATATTGGGAAAAAGTGCCGCAATGCTTGCAGATGGCGTTCACTCTCTTTCTGATTTTGTTACTGATATTGTAGTTATTGCGTTTGTAAACGTATCGGGAAAAGATAGTGACGATAATCATAAATATGGTCACGGAAAATTTGAAACATTTGCAACGCTTATTATATCGCTTGCACTTGCAGGTGTAGGTATTGGAATATTTATTAATGGACTTGAAAAAATAATCGAATATTTAAATGGCAGAGAGATAGAGCAACCTGGTATGATTGCCCTTTGGGCAGCTCTTATCTCAATCGTTTCAAAGGAGATACTTTTCAGGTACACAATTATTGTTGGCAAAAGAATAAATAGCCCTGCTGTCATTGCAAATGGGTGGCATCACAGATCCGATGCCTTCTCATCCCTGGGAACTGCTCTTGGTATATCGGGAGCTATTTTCCTGGGAGAGTCCTGGAGAATATTAGATCCAATAGCCGGTATTGTTGTAAGTCTGTTTATTATGAAGGTTTCTTACGACCTTGGAATGCCTAGTGTTAAAGAGCTTTTAGAAGCATCTCTGCCAAAAGATGTTGTAAATGAAATTGAGACAATAATTAACACTCATCCGGACGTTATAAAATATCATCACCTAAAGACAAGAAAAGTAGGAACACTGTACGCAATTGATGTACATATTAAACTTAACAAGGAGATTTCTTTTGTCAGATCCCACGACATTGCTACTGAAATAGAGCTCTCTATAAGAGAGAAATATGGTAATGGAACACATATAAATATACATACAGAACCTTTATGAAAAAGGGACTAACAGCAATATTATCAGTAGCCATTCTTTCTCTTTTCTCCTGTAACGACAAAGAGAGACTGGAGAGTCCTCAATTTAACTCTAATCTGGATATTCAATTAAATAAATGGAGTGTTGATTATCTTGGCAATGAGTGGGAAAAGATGCATATTCCGCTTAACGAGGATTTTGACGGTAACCCCATTGCAACACTAGTCAGAAAGATTGATAGCCAGAATAGTATGAAGGCAGTTTTATATCTGCACGGATACAGTGATTATTTCTACCAAACCTCTCTTGCAGACTCAATGGAGAATAGGGGATTTAGATTCTACGCACTTGATCTGAGAAGGTATGGGCGTTCAAAACTTCCGGGACAGGTGTGGTACGATTTAAGAGAAATCTCTGACTACTATGAAGAGATAGACATTGCAATTAAGAAGATGCAAAGAGAGCATCCAGGGATTGATATTACTCTAATGGCTCACTCAACCGGTGGTCTAATAGCCTCTCTTTATGCTGCAGAGCGAGCCGATTCTATTGAAGTCTCTTCGTTGGTGCTTAACAGCCCCTTCTTTGACCTAAATGTAGGCGGGATTAGTGAGAGTATAGGAGTGTCCCTAATCTCACTATTTGGATCAATTTTCCCACGTATGGTTGTGAACAGAAGTGTTAGTCCTGTTAATTGTATGAGCCTACACAGAGATTATTACGGAGAGTGGCAGTTTGACACAATAATGAAACCCATACAATCACCAATGGTAACAGCAGCCTGGATTCGGGCAATCCACCGAGGGCAGAAAAGAGTCCAGGAGGGGATAACTATAAAAGTCCCGGTTCTTGTGATGAGCTCCTCAAGAAGTTCAAAAAGCAGCGTTTTTAAAGATATCCATAAAAAAAGCGACACCGTTTTAGATGTCGCTGAAATTATTGAGTTCTCTTCAAAAATCTCCGGCCCAGTAAAAAGGGTCATAATTGAAGATGGAATGCACGATCTTGTTTTATCCGAAAAAGAGTCCCGGAATAAGACATACGGAGAGATCTTTAAATTCTTACTTTAACTGTTTGAAGAAGTCATTACCCTTGTCATCAACAAGGATGAAAGCAGGAAAATCTTCAACCTCTATTTTCCAGATTGCCTCCATTCCAAGCTCAGGATATTCAAGTACCTCAACCTTCTTAATGCTCTCCTGTGCCAGAATTGCTGCAGGTCCGCCAATGCTGCCAAGATAGAATCCACCATTTTTCTGACAGGCATCTGTTACCTGCTGACTGCGATTTCCCTTTGCAATCATAATCATACTTCCACCACTACTCTGGAAAAGATCTACATAAGAGTCCATTCTGCCGGCTGTTGTAGGGCCAAATGACCCACTTGGCAAACCTTTTGGAGTCTTTGCAGGACCTGCGTAGTATATTGGGTGGTCCTTCATATACTGAGGCATACCCTCTCCTTTGTCAAGACGCTCCTTAAGTTTTGCGTGAGCTATGTCCCTTCCAACAACAATGGTTCCGGAAAGAAGTAAAAATGTTGAAACAGGGTATTTTGAAAGATCAGCAAGGACCTCTTTCATTGGTCTGTTAAGATTAATTTTAACAGCCCCTTCTTGTGTAGCCTTTATATTTCTAAGGTTCTCAGGAACAAGTCTTAAAGGATTAGAATCAAGCGTTTCAAGCCAAATTCCATCTTTGTTAATTTTTGCTTTAATATTTCTATCAGCGCTACAGGATACCCCCATACCTACCGGACAGGAGGCTCCGTGTCTTGGTAATCTGATTACTCTAATATCGTGAGCATAATATTTACCCCCAAACTGCGCACCCATACCAAATGTTTGAGCCGCTTTCAGAAGTTTAGCCTCCATCTCAAGGTCTCTGAATGCGTGTCCCTCTTCTCCACCATTTTTTGGAAGTTCATCCAAATATTTTGCCGAGGCAAGTTTTACTGTCTTCATACAAGCTTCAGCAGATGTGCCACCTATTACAAAAGCAATATGATATGGAGGACAGGCAGCTGTACCAAGCGTTTTCATCTTTTCGACAAGGAACTTTTCAAGAGAATCCGGGTTAAGAAGCGCCTTTGTCTCTTGAAATAAGTAGCTCTTATTAGCAGAACCGCCTCCCTTAGCAACAAAAAGAAATTTATACTCCCCTCCGTCGGTTGAGTATAAATCAATCTGTGCAGGAAGATTGTTGCCGGAATTTTTCTCAGTATACATATCAAGTGCAATTGTCTGAGAATATCTTAAATTATCCTGTGTGTATGTATCATAAACACCGTGAGACAGGGCCTCTTCATCTCCTCCTCCTGTCCAAACCCGCTGCCCCTTCTTCGCAACAATTGTCGCTGTTCCAGTATCCTGACAGAAAGGAAGAACACCCTTAGATGAAATACCTGCATTAAGTAGCATAGTAAGCGCAACCGCTCTGTCATTAACACTGGATTCCGGATCACTTAAGATTTTTGCAACCTGTTCATTGTGCTCTGGCCGTAACATAAATGCTATATCGTGCATTGCCTGTTTTGCAAGAAGTCTCAGACCCTCATTATCAACTTTAAGAATCTCATTTCCTTCAAATTGCGCTGTTGACACAAAATCCTTTGTTAAAAGGTGGTACTGTGTCTTGTCCTCTCCAAGAGGAAACATTTCGTGAAATTTAAAATCCATCTCTCTTATTATTATAAATACGTTAACTCTGTTTACCCTGGCTGCCCATAAGGAAACTCCTCATAAACTCCATTATATCACCATCAAGTACTCCCTGAGTATCTGACGTCTCATATCCTGTTCTAATATCCTTTACCATTTTATATGGGTGTAAGACATAACTTCTTATCTGTGAACCCCACTCTATTTTCATCTTCTTTCCCTCAAGTTCGGCCTCTTTCTCTCTCCTCTTTCTCAATTCTAACTCATAAAGGTGAGATTTAAGAATTCTCAAGGCGTTCTGTTTGTTATCAAGCTGAGAACGAGATTCAGTATTTTCAACTGTTATCCCTGTGGGGATATGTTTTACCCTTACCCCTGTCTCAACCTTATTAACATTCTGACCACCTGCTCCACCGGATCTAAATGTGTCCCACTCAAGATCTCCGGCGTTTATCTCAATATTGATTGTATCATCTACAGCCGGATATACAAAAACCGAAGAGAAGGTTGTCTGTCTCTTCCCTTGGGCATTAAACGGAGATATCCTTACAAGACGATGTACTCCGCTCTCTGCCTTGAGATAGCCAAAGGCAAAATCCCCTTCAAATTCAACAGTAACAGATTTGATTCCGGCCTCTTCACCCTCTATAAGATCATAGATATGTACCTTATAACCATTTCTCTCTCCCCATCTAACATACATCCTCATTAACATAGAGGACCAATCATTACTCTCTGTCCCTCCTGCACCTGAGTTAATTTTTAAAATCGCACCCAAATTGTCCCCCTCACTCCCTAGCATACTTCTAAGTTCAAGAGCCTCAACAAGTTTTTCCAGCTTTAATAAATTTTCATCTACCTCAGCCTCTACAGACTCGTCATCTTTAGAGAATTCAATCAGAACAACCAGGTCTTCAAGTGAAGATTCAATCTCAGAAAAGGATCTCACCCAATATTTAAGTGCAGCAACATTCTTAAGATATATCTCTGCATCTGATGGGTTATTCCAGAAATCAGGAGATTGAGTTCTCTCCTCTTTAATATTTAGCTCCTCTCTTTTATGAGCGATGTCAAAGAGACCTCCCCAGCGACTCAATGCGCTGCTGGATCTCTTTTATATAATCCAGATTAATCATTACAGTAAATTTTGAAGGGCAAAGTTAACCAATTATTTCTTTTGCCACCTTTAAAGATAATCCATAATCAAAACCTCTTGAGATGGCAAATCTCACTAGTTTGTTTAAATTTTTAATTTTCGAATCTTCACTTTTAATTGATTTGGCTTTTATCAAAAGTAACTTATTAAGCCTTCTCTCTTCATCCTCGCTTACTATTTCCCCAATAGCCAATGAGATTGTCTCATTAGAGATTCTCTTATTTCTCAAAGCAAATTTTATCTTATTACTCCCCCATCCATCAAGTGCACTCTTGTCACGAACAAATGCCCTTGCATATCTCTCTTCATCAAGAAATTTTTCCTCCTTTAAAATTTCAAGAATCCTGCTCTGTTCATTTAAATCTAATCCGAGCCTATCCATTTTAATTATAAGATCATATGAACACATCTCTCTGAGAGAACAGGCTCTTCTAAATCTATCAATAACAGAAGAGCCCCTAGCGGGGCCCCTTTGTTTTTCTATCCTTTCACTCATTTATCTTCAATTAGACTTTCAACAAAGCTAATAAACTCCTCTCTGAATTTTTGATAGTGAACTCCGGTTCCCGGACCATTAAAGCCTGAATGAATTCTCCTAACAACACCTTTTCTATCAATGTAAACAGTTGTGGGAAAGGCCTTAAAATTCTCAAGCTCAGGCAGAGCATCCTTTAACCTGGAAGGAGAGTGACCTGTAATAAGAACATCATAATTAATATTAGCAGCATCAACAAGTTTCATAGCCTCTTTTTTTGCAGCACTATACTCTTCGACTCTTTCAAAAGCAAGTGCAACGACCTCAAGAGAGGGCTCAAACTTACTCTTCATTTCGCTTAAGAATCTACTCTCATCCAAACAATTTGGGCACCAGGAACCACTAATTTGCAGAATCACAACCTTATCACGAAATCTCTCACTGTTAAGAGCAACAGCAGTCCCGTTTAGATCAGGAAACGAGAATCCAAAAGTTGTATAACCACTCTTCATACCAGTCACTGAATAGGCATCAGGCAGCGTGGCATCCTCTTTGCGCTGTGCAAATCCCATCTCTATTGTATTATATCCTGAATAGAGAACTACATCTGCAAGAGAGTCTTTACCAACAACTTTTGCCTTAAAAAGTCTTATAAAACCGCCATCAAAACAGGACATAGTCAACTCACCCGTATCCTCCATAATCCCTTCAAAGAATCTGTAATCACCAGTTGGAGTAAGAAAAGAGCCGGTTACCTTACCATCCTTTTCAGCAAATTCGCCAATTATCTCTCTCTTACCTAAATTAACCAACCATCTTCCTGCAACCATCGAAGAATTTTCAGATGGGTCAGCCATAAATCTTCTCTCAATTCCAGGATATGCTTTTACATTCATATCGTAAGTTGACCTAATGAATTTACCCTCCAGAGAATCATCTCCAATCTCCAATTCAAAAGAGGAGCTAAATAGAGGCATTGTAATAAAGAGAGAGTCTCCTCTCCGATGAATCTCTTTTACCGTGTAAATATTATCACCGGTAATAATCTCCATAATTGTGTCCGTTTCGCTGAGCTTAAGATTGAAATTAAAGGGTATCTCGGTGGAGTCTGATGTGTAAAGAAGTGCCCTCCAGGTACCGGAAGTAAGCTCCTTTCCTTTATTTGTACAAGATACAGCAAGTGTAGAAACAATCAGAAGCAGAATGTAAAATCTCTTCATATTATCTTAATTTATCTTTTCCTTAATATTGTCTTTTTTATAAGTCTAATTATTTCACCCACCCACAAAACTATTGAAGTTCCGGCTATAATAATCATCCAGTCAGAAAATTTTAATGGAACAGTTCTGAATACATCACCACCAAACTGAACAATTAGAATCTGGCCCAGTACAATTAATAAAGAGACAAGCAAGTAACCCGGACTCTTTATAATTCCTCTAAATGCAGAACCTGCGGAATTGAAGCTTTTAGCGTTAAACATATTCCAAAACTGCAGCATTACAAAAATAGTGAAAAACATTGAGAGCTCATATCTTGAAAGAGCACTGCCTCCATCACCCATATAGAACATAAGAGAAATAAGTAAGACAACAAAAAATAGTCCGGTCACTACTATGTTCATTCTCATCAATGGAGTAATTATAAAGGCCGATGAATCTCTTGGAGAGAGCTTCATAACACCCTCCTCCGGGGGAAGAGAGGCTAAAGCTCCCGCAGCAAAAGTGTCCATTATCAAATTAACCCACAACATTTGAGTAACTGTAAGCGGCAGTTCGTGCCCAAGCACGGTCCCCAGCAAAACAATTACCATTGCAGTAAGGTTAATGGTAAGCTGAAAAATAATGAATCTCTGAATATTCTGATAGAGAGATCTACCCCACATTACAGCAGTTGCAATTGAGTTGAAGGAGTCATCTAGCAGGGTGATATCACTGGCCTCCTTTGCCACAGAGGTTCCTGTTCCCATTGAGAGACCAACGTGAGCGTGGTTAAGTGCTGGAGCATCATTTGTCCCATCACCTGTTACGGCAACAACCTCTCCCCTCTTTTGCAGTAGCTGAACCAATCTCTGCTTATCTGCAGGTCTTGCTCTACACATAATCCTAAGATTTCCTACAATTTGATATGCCTCTTCATTTGACATATCAGCAAAATCGCTACCGGATATAACTATTTTACTATAATCTGAATCATCCCTTTCAAGTATTCCTATCTGTCTTCCAATTTCAACAGCTGTAGCCTGAGTATCACCGGTAACTATCTTAACATCAATTCCTGCAGCCTTGCATTTCATAACGGCAGCCGGAACATCACCTCTTACCGGATCTGAAATTGCAACAGCTCCAAGATATCTCATCCCCCCGGATGCCATCTCCTCAATATTCCTGTTATCTGATGAATCAACCTCACAATAAGCAAATGCTAAAGTTCTCATTGCTCTTCTTTGGAAATCAAGTAATTTAACAGGCATATCGGGCGGAACATCCTTGCATTTAGCAGCTACAATTTCAGGTGCTCCCTTAACATAGAGCGTTCTTTTACCCGATGTTGGAGAAACGGCAAGTGTTGCCATATACTTTCTCTCTGTAGAGAATGTTAATTGCCTGTCAATAAATGAAGAGCTTCTTATCTTGAGATAATCTACACCTTTATCGTAAAGCCAGAGCAAAAGAGCTGCCTCGGTAGGGTTTCCAAGAGCCTTTGGATAACCTCCAGCCGAGAGATCTAGGAAGGCCGTTGAATTTAGAGAGATACTTTCATACACTAGATTTAAATTTTCTGAGAAAATCGCTTCTGAAACTCTCATCTGATTCATAGTAAGAGTTCCTGTTTTATCTGTGCATATAACAGTAGCAGCTCCCATTGTTTCAGTTGCATGCATCTTTCTTACAAGATTATTTGTAAGTAGCATTCTCCTCATACTCATAGCAAGAGAAAGAGTTACTGCCATAGGCAAACCCTCTGGAACAGCAACTACAATTAGAGTTACAGCCACCATAAAATGCCCCAAGATTCTACTTGCTATATCAAGAGATATTAGCGAAGATTTGGCAAATATTTCAACACCAGATAGATGAGCCAAGAGCAAAGGAACTATAAATATTGCCAAACCAATTAATATCCAGAATAGCCAACCCCTCTCCCTGCTCTCTTTATCTCTTCTGTAATTAATTATAGGCATCCATATTTTCCCTATTGCAGCCAACAATCCTGCTATTGCGGATGATAAAAGAACTATCTGGGATAATGTAAAAGAAGAGGTAGGAGCAAATATCTCCTGAATATATAGTATAAGAAAAAGAAGAGTTGCCGTAACAAGTCCGGCAAAACCTATAAATCCGGCAAGTGATTCAAGCTGTTTATTCAGTGGTGTCTGCTCTGTTGTTTGCTCTGCAGATTTCTCCGCAACCTTACCAAATTCAGTTGAATCGCCAACCTCTGTAACGATAAAGGAGCAGTGCCCCTCAGCAATAGTTGTTCCCCTGAATATTCTGTTTGAGGGATATGTTGCCTCCTTATCAAGGAGTGAAGCATCTGTACTCTTTTTAGTTACAGGCTCTCCCGTAAGAGTAGATTCATTAACAGAGAGCGAAACCGCCTCAACTAAATCACCATCTGCCGGCACCTCCTCTCCAGTATCCAGCAAAACATAATCACCCCTGACTATTTCACTTTTAGGAATCACCGTTATTGCTCCGTCTCTTATAACCTTAACAGGGGTCTCATTATTTACCTTATTTAGGATGTCAAATTTTTTACTGGCATCCATCTCAAACCAAAAACCCACTCCTGTTGCCAAAAATATAGCAAAGAATATCCCTATAGTCTCAATAAACTCACCGTGAATAAAAGATATACCCAATGAAAGAAATGCAGCGATTAGCAGAATTCTAATTATTGGGTCATTAAACTTCTGAAGGAATAATCTCCAAAGGGGCTCCCTCTTTGCGGGTGTAAGAAGGTTCAGACCATAAGCTTTTCTGCTTTCTAAAACCTGCTCAGAAGTCAATCCAGAGTATTTATGGTTTGTTTCTGCCATCTCAATTTTTACTGTTATTCCCACTAAGCATTCCACAAGCTGCCATAATATCTTCGCCTCTAGATGACCTTATCGTTGTTACGATACCAGCTCTGTTAAGCCTCTCTTTAAACATCTCCATTATGGGAAGAGGAGATGTTTTCAACGGGAAATCAGGTATTGAATGGAACCTTATTAAATTTATTCTGCACTCCAATCCCCTCAACAGCCTTGTTAATGCATCTGCGTGCCTCTTGTTATCGTTCCAGCCGTCAAACATAATGTACTCAAAACTCACTCTTCTCTGGCCAGAAAAATCATAATCTCTGATAAGCTCTATAGTCTCTTCAACAGGCCAGGCCTTTTGCATTGGCATCAGCTCAAGTCTCTCTGAATCAAAAGGATTATGGAGAGATATTGCCAGATGACATTTAGAGTTATCAAGAAAATCTTTTAATTGAGGAGTGAGACCTATTGACGAGAGTGTAATCCTCTTAGGACTCCAGCCAAAACCCCACTCAGAAGTAATTATTTCAATAGCCTTCATAACCTCGGCATAGTTATCCAGAGGCTCTCCCATTCCCATAAAAACAGCATTTGTCAGCTCATCTCTCTCTTCAATTTTAAGAAACTGAGAGACTATCTCACCTGCACTCAAATTACCTTTAAATCCCATCCTTCCAGTCATACAGAACTTACAACCCATCTTACAGCCGGATTGGGATGATACACATAAAGTACGTCTGTCATCATCCGGTATCATCACACTCTCGATTGGAGTTCCGTTAATAGTTGGAAAGAGATATTTTCGTGTCCCATCCAAAGAGAGCTGGCTCTTGATATGCTTGAAACCACCTATCTGATAATTCTCGTCAAGAAGTGTTCTTGTAAGTTTTGAGAGGTTGGTCATTTCATCAATTTCAGAGACCTTTTTTTTATATATCCACCCAACAATCTGACCTGCCGTATACGAAGGAAGAGCAAGCTCTGCCACAACCTTTTTAATCTCGTCCGGGGTCATTCCCAATAGCCATTTTTTCATTCGGCAAATTTAGGTAAAATTGAAAATCATTTGCTATTTTTGTGGGAATTTAAAACTATTATCATTATGGCTAAAGAGAGTGTAGAAGTAAAGAGAGGTTCAGAGATTGCACCTGAGAAGCTAAAGGCTTTACAGGCAACTTTGGACAAGATTGAGAAGGATTACGGTAAGGGCACCGTTATGAAGATGGGTGAGCAGCCAAAATGGGAAGTAAGCACTATTGCATCGGGATCCATAGCGCTAGATAATGCTCTTGGAATTGGGGGATATCCCAGGGGGAGAGTTGTAGAAATATACGGACCTGAATCAAGCGGTAAAACTACCCTTGCGATTCACGCAATTGCAGAGGCTCAGAAGTTAGGCGGAATTGCAGCAATTATAGATGCAGAACACGCATTTGACAGAACATACGCTAAAAATCTTGGAGTTAATGTTGATACTCTGCTTATTTCACAGCCGGATAACGGCGAGCAGGCACTGGAGATTACAGATCATTTGATTAGATCAGGAGCTATTGACATTATTGTTATTGACTCAGTAGCAGCTCTTACCCCTAAAGCAGAGATTGAGGGAGAGATGGGAGACTCAAGAATGGGACTTCAGGCAAGGCTAATGAGTCAGGCAATGAGAAAACTTACAGCAAACATTAGCAAGACAAATACCTGCTGTATTTTTATCAATCAATTGAGAGATAAGATAGGCATTATGTTTGGCAATCCCGAGACTACTACCGGAGGTAACGCTTTGAAATTTTATGCAACCATAAGAGTAGATGTTAGAAGAATCACACAGCTCAAAGATGGAGAGGAGGCAACCGGTAACAGAGTTAGAGCAAAAATTGTAAAGAACAAAATGGCTCCTCCGTTTAAAAAAGCTGAATTTGACATTGTCTTTGGAGGGGGTATTTCTAAACTTGGAGAGATTGTTGACCTTGGAGTTGAATTTGGCATAATTAAAAAGAGCGGATCCTGGTTCAGCTACGGCGAGACTAAGATAGGACAAGGCAGAGAGGCTGTTAAACAGATTCTCACTGATAATCCGGAACTTATGAATGAGGTAGAGGAGAAAATCCGAGTTAAGCTAAAAGAGATTAAAGACTAAAGAATGGAGATTGTTTTAAGCGGTATCAGATCAACAGGTCATTTGCATCTGGGTAATTATTTTGGGGCATTAAGAAACTACATAAAAATGCAGAATGAGTACAACTGCTATTTTTTCATAGCAGACCTGCACTCTTTAACAACACATCCACACCCGGATGATTTCCATTCAGGCGTAAAGACAATTCTTGCAGAGTATCTGGCATCTGGGCTTGACCCTCAAAAATCTGCAATTTTTATACAGAGTGATGTTCCTGAAATTGTGGAGCTATATGTTCTTCTAAATATGATAGCCTACAAAGGGGAACTTGAAAGGACAGCCTCATTCAAAGAGAAGGTTCGTAAAAATCCTGACAATGTAAATGCAGGACTTTTGACATATCCTGTTCTTATGGCTGCAGATATTCTTATCCACAGAGCTCATAAAGTTCCCGTAGGAAAGGATCAGGAGCAACATCTCGAAATTGCAAGATTGCTTGCAAGAAGATTCAATAATCTATATGGAGAAGAGGTATTTCCTGAACCTCAAGCTTTCAACTTTGGGAGTGACCTAATCAAAGTTCCCGGACTTGACGGAAGCGGAAAGATGGGAAAAAGTGAAGGAAATGGTATATACTTGTATGATGACGAGAAGAGCATCCACAAAAAAGTGATGAGGGCGGTAACAGATGCAGGGCCAACAGAGCCAAACAGTAAAATGCCTGAACCGGTTGAGAACCTCTTTACTCTGTTAAAAATTGTTTCTGAAAAGGAGACTGTTGAGCATTTTACCAACGCATATAATAGCTGCTCAATACGCTACGGTGATCTTAAAAAACAGTTGGCAGCAGACATCTGTAAGCATACTCTTCCAATAAGAGAGAGAATTGATGAAATTTCAGCAGACTCAGAATATCTTAAACGAGTAGTAAAAGAGGGAAGAGAGAAAGCAAGGGCCAGCGCCTCAGCCACATTGGCAGAGGCAAAGAGAGTCGTAGGCTTCAGAAGCTTCTGACCAGAAAATGATCAGCAAAACAACTATAGCTAAAATTCTGGACAGCGCCCAGATTGTAGATGTAATAAGTGATTTCGTCTCATTGAGAAGAAGGGGAGCAAACTATACAGCTTGCTGCCCTTTTCACAATGAAAAGACACCATCGTTTTCTGTCTCTCCATCCAAAGGTATTTATAAATGCTTTGGATGTGGCAAGGCAGGAAATGCTGTCAATTTTGTTATGGAGCACGAACACCTCAACTATGTTGAAGCTTTAAAATTTCTGGGAAGAAAATATGGAATTGAGGTAGAGGAGAGGGAAGAGAGTGAAGCCGAAATTGAGCAAAGGCTTAAAAGCGAAAGTCTGCTGGTAGTATCAGAATTTGCAAAAGATTTCTACGTAAATTCTTTATGGAACTCTCAAAAAGGGAGGTCTGTAGGCCTCAGCTATTTCAAAGAGAGGGGATTTACAGAAGAGATAGTAAGAAAATTTCAACTAGGCTGGGCTCCCGAAGGAAGGGATGGATCAATGTCATCTGCGGCTCTTAGGGCAGGATATAAAAAAGAGTTTATAATATCATCCGGACTTGGAGTAGAGAGAGAGCAAACAGGCGACCTTGCAGACAGATTCTATGACAGAGTGATGTTTCCCATCCACTCTCTAACAGGAAGGATTATTGCCTTTGGAGGAAGAACACTCAGGACAGACAAGAATATTGCAAAATATATAAACTCTCCAGAAACCGAGATTTACAATAAAAGCAGATCTCTTTACGGCATCTATTTTGCAAAAAGCGCTATTGCAAAACAACAAAAATGCTATTTGGTAGAGGGTTACACAGATGTAATCTCGCTTTTTCAAGCCGGAATTGAAAATGTTGTTGCCTCAAGTGGCACCTCTCTTACCTCTGAACAGGTTAGATTGATAAGACGTTTTGCACCAAGTGTTACAATATTATACGATAGTGACCCGGCTGGAATTAAAGCATCCCTCAGAGGAATTGATATGCTGTTGGAAGAGGGGCTTCAGGTTAAGGTTGTTCTATTTCCTGAGGGCGAAGACCCGGATTCTTATGCCAGAGGCAATTCATCCGCTCAACTTAAGGAGTATCTTGAAAGCTCTGAAAAAGACTTTATTGAGTTCAAAATTGAACTACTCTCAGCAGAAGCAGATAAAGACCCCATCAAAAGAAGACAGCTTATAAATGAGGTTGTAACCAGCATAGCTGTAATCCCGGATGCAATTACAAGGGCAGTATACATAGAAGAGTGCAGTGTAAAACTTAGATTTGACCAAAATCTTCTTGCAAGAGAGGTTAATAAACTGAGAAAAGTTAGGCTCCCTTACGGCTCTTATGGTAAAGAGATAGATACAAAGGAGAGTTTTCCGGTAGCTCATATACCTGATATTGATACGGGAGAGAGGCTGCCTCTCTTTATAAAGAATATCTACTATGAGCCGGCAGAGAAGGAGCTTCTCTACTATCTGCTTAAATTTGGAGAGTTTCCTCTTTACGGCATAGATGATGGTGCATTGTCACCAATCTCGGTGTCTCAATTTATCCTTAACGAACTTCAGACAGACGAACTGGAATTTCAGAATCTTCTTTATAAAGATATGTTTGAAGAGTACTACAAAGTTAGAGAGCTATCACAAGATGAAATTCAAAAACACTTTACAAATCACACAGACCCTCAGATAGTAACCCTTACCTCTTCAATACTTATTCAAGAGCATAGTCTTAATATCAAACAGTTTGTTGCATCCCTTATACCTGAAGAGAAGGTTCTTTCAATTGTTGTTCCTAAAGCATTAATGGTTTACAAAGCAAAAATTACATCCATTGCATATCAGGATATGTGGGATCAGCTTAAAAACACACCTGCCGGAGATGATGAGAGACAAACAGAGCTTATGAAAAATATGCAGACACTACTCGCTGTAAGAAATATGCTCTCAAAAGAGCTCAACAGACTTACAATTTAAAATTATATCTTTACACGCATTTTTATTTAGCATAAACAATGGAAAAGAGCTACAAAAGACACCTTATAACAGCAGCCCTTCCTTACGCAAATGGGGCAGTACATATTGGACACCTAGCAGGAGTATATATACCTGCCGATATCTATGTAAGATATCTCCGAATGCGTAATAGAGATGTTAAGTTTATTTGTGGCTCTGATGAACACGGAGTTCCAATTACCATTAAAGCTAAACAGCAGAATTCTACTCCTCAGGAAGTTGTAGACAAATTCCATCTTATAATTAAAGACTCATTTGAAAGACTTGGAATTAGCTTTGATATATATTCCAGAACAAGTTCTGAGACTCATCATAAGACAGCTTCCTCTTTTTTCCGAAAGCTATATGAAGATGGTAAGTTTATCGAAAAGGAGAGCGAACAATATTTTGACGAAGAGGCCAATCACTTTCTTGCAGATAGATATATTACCGGCACCTGCCCAAAATGTGGGGCAGAGAATGCTTACGGAGACCAATGTGAAAAGTGTGGCAGTACTTTAAGTCCAAACGAACTCATTAATCCTAAGTCTGCACTTAGCGGAAGCACTCCGGTGCTTAAAAAGACTTCTCACTGGTATTTGCCGCTGGATAAATATGAGCCTTGGCTAAGAGAGTGGATTCTTGAAGAACATAAAGAGTGGAAAGTTAATGTATATGGACAATGTAAATCCTGGCTTGACGGCGGTCTTCAGCCAAGAGCTGTAAGCAGAGACCTTGACTGGGGTGTGCCTGTACCGGTAGAGGGTGCGGATGGAAAAGTTCTTTACGTATGGTTTGATGCTCCTATCGGATACATTTCAAATACCATTGAACTATTGCCCGATGAGTGGGAAAAATGGTGGAAAGATAAAGAGACAAGACTTCTCCATTTTATTGGAAAAGACAATATAGTATTTCATTGCATTGTATTTCCATCAATGCTTAAGGCATACGGGGAGGGCTTCATCCTACCGGATAATGTTCCGGCTAACGAGTTTCTAAACCTTGAAGGCAATAAAATATCAACCTCTAGAAACTGGGCCGTTTGGTTACACGAATATCTAGATGAATTTCCGGGGAAAGAGGATGTCTTACGTTATGTTCTCTGTGCAAATGCTCCTGAGACAAAAGACAATGACTTTACCTGGAAGGACTTCCAGACAAGAAATAATAGCGAATTAGTTGCTATACTAGGGAATTTTGTAAACAGAGCAGTGGTTCTTACTCATAAATATTTTAGTGGAGAGGTTCCCTCTCATCTTAAGAGCGAACTAATTGATGAAGATACACTTGCTCAAATACCGGTTCTTAAGAAAAATATCGAAGATAGTCTTGAGAACTTCCGATTCCGTGAGGCTCTTAAAGAGGCTATGAATCTAGCAAGACTTGGTAATAAATACCTCGCAGATACGGAGCCTTGGAAACTTGCTAAAACAGATATGGAGAGAGTTGCTACGATACTAAACACCTCACTTCAGATATGTGCAAACCTTGCTGTAGCCTTTGAGCCATTTTTGCCACATACAACTCAGAAGCTTGCTTATATGCTTAATATGAAGAGCCGAAACTGGGATGACTTTGGTTCAGATTCCATACTACGACCAGGCCATAAGATAAATGATGCCAGACTCCTTTTTGAGAAGATTGAAGATGAGGCTATCACCCTTCAACTTGCAAAACTAGAGGCTATTAGACCAAAAGTGATTGATGAAGCAAATGAAGTTGCAATCGAAGATAAACTATCTCCTCTTAAGGATGAATGCACTTTTGATGAATTTATGAAGATGGATATTCGTACTGCAACTGTTCTTGAAGCGGAGAGGGTTCCTAAAACAGATAAACTGCTAAAGCTTTTGATTAACACAGGTCTTGACACCAGAACTATTGTCTCCGGAATCGCAGAATACTACACACCTGAAGAGATGATTGGTAAACAAATATGCATCCTTGCTAATTTGGCACCTCGTAAAATCAAGGGTATTGAATCCAAAGGAATGATACTAATGGCCAAGGAGGAGAGTGGGAAAATGAGAATTGTGTCACCTGAGGAGAAACTTTCCAACGGTAGTTGCATTAACTGATTGTTACTCTTGCGGCAGGGTCAGAAAAAAAGTACTACCCTCACCTAACTTTGATTTAACCCAAATACGTCCACCCAGTAATTCAGCAAAAAGCTTTGATATCGAGAGCCCTAATCCAGTGCCCTCAAATTCATTGTCTGATGTTGTATGGGCTTGTACAAACCTGTCAAATACGGCATCAAGCTTATCTTCCGGAATACCAATACCGGTATCTTTTACATATACTGTAAAATTACTTATTCCTTTTGTATAGCCAATTTCCACATAGCCATCAATAGTAAACTTAATGGCATTACCTAAAAGATTAGTAATAATTTGATTCAGTTTAATCTTGTCTGTGCTTATTAAATATGGCTCCTGAGACTCTAGGGATAAACGCAAATCTATCTTTGATGAATTAGCCTTAAAGAATCCGTGAAGTTCTACCAGCAACTCATTTAAATCAAATTCACATTTTGATATTACTACCTGACCCGCCTCAATCCTTGATATATCAAGAACATCATTAATGGTTGCGAGTAATCTTTCTGCACTTTTTGTGATTATTTGCAGATACTCCTTATGTTCCGGATCTTCTACCTCTTCAAGAAGAAGATTTGCAAAACCCATTATTCCATTCATTGGGGTACGAATCTCGTGACTCATATTTGCAAGAAAAGAGCTCTTAAGTTTATCACTCTCCTCTGCCTTAAGCTTTGCCTCTTTGAGACTTTGAATAATACTTATTCTCTCAATGAACATCCCAATGTTGTTTGCAAAAATTTCAAGTAGTGCAAGATCTTCGTTATTATAGGCTCTTGAATCTTCATAATCCTGGACAACAATTACACCAATAACCTCCCCAAAATCCACATCAAAAAGCGGGGCTCCCATCCAAACAGAAGAGTCGGTACCGTAAGTGGCAAATATTAATCCATCTTTTCTGAGCTCCTCTTCAATATTCCTGTTTATAATCTTACCCTTACCGCTTCTTCTAACATAATCTGTTAATGACCCGTGTAGATATTCAGTCAGTCCCTCTTCAACAACATCTTCATCATCTACAAAGTAGGGATAGGAGTACATATCTGTCTCCTTATCATACATTGCTACATAGATATTTTTAGCTGATATAATTGTACTAAGCTGGTGGTGAACTTCGAATAAAAAATCACTTAAACTGGTGTGAATCAATGAGCTTTTAGAAATATTCAGAATCGCATCCTGAATCTCCCTTTTTTGGGCTGCTGTGGTAAGATCCCTAACAACAGCACCAACGCCGTATTTTCCTGATTCAAGTAAAACAGGGAATTTTGTTGCTTCGTATAGTCTTGTTCCAAATCTCTCCTCAATTTTTATGGTTACATTTCTATCCAATACCTCATTGTCTGAAATGATAGCATCATCAATATCTCCCTCCGTGAGTAGCTCTCCATCTGTCTTTCCCAAAACTTCATCAGCGCTTTTTCCAAAAAAATCAAGCAACGCATCATTTACTTCTATGTATCTGAAATTGTTATCTTTGATGTGCATCATATCCTTACTGGCGTTGAAAAAAGAGGTCTTTCTCTTCTCTGCCTCCCTATATCTTGTTCTGCTTTCATAACGCTCTATATTTGTATGCATTACAATTCCAAGGAAAACTGTTGCCAATGGATATGCAAGTATAACAATAGGTCCTACATTAACAAATGTGCTGAATCTAATCTCCTCCGGCAAAAAGACCATATCGGCAATCATTAAGATGTGGGTAACAAGACCCATCAACAAAAGCTCTTTTACCCTGTTTTTTTTATACCAATTCTTTCTTAATGCACCCCATAAGATACCGGTTGTTCCGGATGTGATTATACTGGCAACTCCCATAAGAATTCCATCACCAGCCATATAAATTCTATATAGGGCAGTTGTTGCCATTGCTATTATAGTAGGGATAGGGCCAACAATAATCCCCGTAACAGAGAGTAGAATAGATCTTGAATCAAAGACTAACCCCGGCTGTAAAGTCCAAGGAGTTAGCATTAGAACTATACCTATCAGTCCAACTAAAACTCCAAGTGCAATCTCTCTGATTCCCCGGTAATGATTTACAGGTTTAAGCCCAAAGAGATAATGCAGCATCGAGAGTGCCAGCAGAATTGAGATGTTATGAATTATTCCCAGTATCATAATTATATATGGCAAATATAACGAAATGTATGATACTGGGAATAATTATTAGGGTTTTCAATAAATGCCTCTTTCAATATATTCAGTATGGAGAAGTTCGTGTGAAATATGTCCAAGCGGCTCTTTTAGAAAATCTGTGTAAAGCTCCATAATTGCTGGGTTTTCGTGAGATTTCCTTACAGGTTTGAGTGCATCCTCTCTGTAAATTGAGTCTGCCCTTTTTTGTCTTATTTCCCAAGTTGTTGGAATAGGTTGTCCCCCACCTCCAAGGCAACCACCCGGACAGGTCATTACCTCAATAAAGGCATATGGTGATTTCCCCTCTTCAATCTGATCAAGCAAAACTCTGGCATTTTTAAGTGTATGAGCAACTGCTACCTTTAACTTAGTTCCATTAATATCAAGCTCTGCCTCCTTAATTCCATCAAAACCTCTTACAGTCCTAAGATTAAGATCAGGGAGAGGTTTTCCGGCAACTACTTCATAAGCTGTTCTTACAGCAGCCTCCATCACTCCTCCAGTTGCGGCAAAAATTGCACCTGCCCCTGTAGAGATGCCAAGTGGATGGTCAAAATCCTCTTCAGGGAGATTTTTAAAATCAACCCCCGTCATTTTAAACATCTTGGCCAGCTCTCTTGTAGTTAAAACATAATCCACATCAAAAAACGCCTCTTTATCAGCAAGATTCATCTTCTCTTTCCACCAAAGATATGCAGAGTTCATTTCCGGCCGTTTGCACTCAAATTTCTTTGCAGTACAAGGCATTATTGACACGACTACAAGTCTTCTCGGATCAATACCCATCTTCTCTGCATAATAGGTCTTAGCAACAGCTCCAAACATTTGCTGAGGAGATTTACAGGTTGAGAGATGTGCCAACGATTTGGGATAAAAATGCTCAATAAATTTAATCCAGCCGGGAGAACAGGATGTTACCATAGGCAATTTACCGTTTGTAGTTAGCCTTTTTATTAGCTCGTGACCCTCCTCCATTATAGTAAGGTCTGCAGTGAACTGAGTGTCAAAAACCTTGTCAAATCCGAGCCTTCTTAAAGCTGCTACCATCTGGCCGGTTACAAGTGCTCCGTCCTCCATACCCATAGCCTCTCCAATACCAACTCTTATAGCAGGTGCGGTCTGGACAATTACAACTTTATTTTCATCGTAAATATCCTTTAATAGATGACTAGACTCATTTCTCTCAACAATGGCTCCTGTTGGACAAACCAAAGCGCACTGCCCACAATTTGTACAAGCCACATTGCCAAGTCCTTTATCCTTGTATGTTGTAATTTTTGATTTAAGACCCCTCCCGGTAAAGTCTATTGCATATACTGTTTGCATCTCAGCACACACTGCAACACACCTTCCGCAAAGTATACACTTATTTGGGTCTCTTATAAGGGAGAGAGAGGATTCATCCAAAGGGAGCAGTGGTTTGGTCTTATCATAAGGAGTCTCATTTACTCCCAAAACCGATGCAATATCCTGCAGTTCACAATTACCATTTCTTTCGCAAACTAAACAATCGGTTGGATGATTTGCTAAAAGCAATTGAAGATTTGTAATTCTGGCTAAATTGACTGAAGGTGAGTGCGTCTTTATCTCCATCCCTTCAGATGCATTAGTTACACAGCTTCTCACGAGGGTTTTAGCACCCTTTACCTCAACAACGCAAACGCCACAAGAGGCGTTTGAAGAGATATCTTTGAGATAGCACAAAGAAGGAATGCTTATTCCTAAGTCTTTACAACTTTCAAGAATTGTCTTACCCTCTTTTATCTGATATTTAATGCCATCTACGGTTATGTTTATTTTTCTTTTTTCCATTGATTATTCCTCCTCTGTATTAACTGTTACTCTTACATCGCATCTGAGACATCTGGAAGCCTCTGCATAGGCCTGTTCTTTTGTGTAACCCAGATTAATCTCTTTAAAGTTTCCAATTCTCTCTTCAAGCGGACGTTTAATTGTATAGTGTCTGTTTCCGCCCTCAGGCTTCAAAGGAACCTCATCGCTGTAATCAAAGCCTCTAAACAATTTATGGAACCTTCTCTTGTTCATCAACTTCCAGTCAATAATCTCTGCAGCTTTTTTCGCAATGCCCATAGCCTCAGCAGCGGTGGCAGGCCCGGTGACTACATCTCCAACTGCATATATCCTAGGATGGTTGGTTGTAAATGTGAAATGGTCTGTCTCGATATTACCGTTGCTTGCTGTTTTAATTCCAAACTCTTTGACAAAAGAGGCATCTACCTCTTCTCCAACAGCCATAATAACTGTATCGCACGGAAGAATGAAAGACTCCCCTGTTGGAACAGGCTTCCTTCTGTTAGATAGGTCAATTTCACCACAGGCCATTTTCATAAGTTCAATACCCCTTACTTTGTCGTTTGTATCTGCTAAAATCTCTTTTGGAGTACTTAAGAATAGGAAATTTACCCCTTCAATTTCTGCGCCTTTGATTTCATCCTTATTTGCAGGCATATCTGGTTTCATCCGTCTGTAAACAACTGTAACCTCTGCACCAAATCTCTGAGCTGTACGTGCTGCATCAATTGCAACGTTACCAGCTCCTACAACAACTACGTGCTTACCCATTTCAGGAACATCTCCTTTTGCAACATCTTTTAGGAAATCCATCCCGGAGAGCACTCCGTCCAATTCACAGCCATTGATTCCAAGAGTCATATCTTTATGAGCACCAAGGGCGAGTACAACAATATTGTAGTCTCTCTCAAGATCCTCCATCTTAATGTCCTCTCCAATTCTGGTATTGAATACAAAATTAACTCCCAGATCCTTTATAAACTGAACCTCGTGGTCGAATACATCTAGCGGTAATCTGTACTTAGGTATACCCCATCTGAGTATTCCTCCCGCCTCAGATTCAGCCTCAAAAATAGTTACATCGTGACCTAACCTTACCAAATAAAAAGCAGCGGTAAGACCAGCCGGGCCGGAGCCTACAATTGCTATCCTTTTATGAGTCTGAGGAAGTTTTTCCTTCATTAGTCTCTCATATACATTTTGTGCGAATCCCTCACTATATGCAGTATCTGAGATATATCTATGAATATCACCCTGAGAAACAGAGGCATCTATTGCCTCTCTTCTGCACTTCATCTGGCAATGGAAGTGACAAATTCTGCCAATAGAAGATGGAAGCGGATTATCTCTAAGAGTTGATTCGAATGCATCCTGAACCTTGTCCTCTTTGAGTAGTTGCAGATATCTTGGAATATTCATATGCATTGGGCAACTGTTTTCGCACAAAGCCGAGAAGAGCTCCTGACAAACACCAGGTTCACATTTCTTCTCAATCATATGGTGATCGTACTCGTCTCTAAAATACCTTAAAGTTGTTAGAACAGGGTTTGGAGCTGTCTGACCGAGTCCGCAAAGAGCTGTAGATTTGATTACCTTCCCAAGATTTTCCAAAGCGTGAATATCTGCCTCGGTAGCCTTTCCAAGTGTAAACTTATTGATTATCCTGAGTGTCTGGGCTAGCCCCTCTCTGCAAGGTGTACATTTTCCGCAAGATTCACCATTAGAAAACTCGGTAAAGTATCTTGCAACATCCACCATACAGTTGTCCTGATCCATAACTACCATTCCACCGGAACCCATTATAGATCCAAGAGAACTTAAGGACTCATAATCAACAGGTGTTTTAAGATAATCAACAGGAATACACCCACCTGAAGGACCTCCGGTTTGTACTGCTTTCACTCTTTTTTGTGTACCGGTGCCCTCTCCAATTTTAAAAACTATTGTTTCAAGTGTAGAGCCAAGAGGAAGCTCTATAAGACCGGTGTTCTTTACTTTTCCAACAAGAGAGAAAACTTTAGTTCCGGCGCTCTTCTCTGTTCCGGTAACGGTAAACCATTCACCACCCTTTGTTATTATAACCGGAATATTACACCAAGTCTCTACATTATTAATATTTGTAGGCATTCCATATAGCCCCTTCTCTGCAGGATATGGGGGACGTGGAGTCGGCCTTCCCGACTTACCCTCAATACTGTGTATCAAAGCTGTTTCCTCTCCACATACAAAAGCTCCTGCCCCTTCAACTATATCCAGGTCAAAGCTGAATCCGGAATTTAATATATTGTCTCCAAGCAATCCATAAGCCTTAGCTTGCTCAATAGCACTCTTAAGCCTTCTTACTGCCAAAGGGTATTCGGCTCTGATATAGACAACACCCTTAGTTGCGCCCATAGCAAAAGCTCCAATTGTCATACCTTCAAGCAACATAAATGGATCACTCTCAATCTCATTTCTATTCATAAACGCTCCTGGGTCTCCCTCATCTGCGTTACATATAATGTATTTTTGAGGGGCTTCCCTGCGGGCCATCATCTCCCATTTAACACCAGTAGGAAATCCGGCACCCCCTCTGCCTCTTAATTTAGAGCTTTTCACCTCTTCTACAACACTAGATGGAGTCATATTAAAAAGTGATTTATATAGAGGCTGATATCCTCCTACAGCTATGTACTCCTCAATGTCATCAGGGACTATAAGTCCACAATTGCGAAGTACAATTTTTTTCTGCCATTTAAAAAATGGTATCTCATTCCAGAGAGGGTAATCTGTAAGTCCCTTACCAAATTCAAATTTCCCAGTAATAAAATCCCACTCCTCTATCCTGCACAATACATTTCTGTATGGCATTATCCCTTTAACAATACCCCCAATAATTGGAATAACATCAATTTCAGAAACATTGTGCATAATTATTAGAGGAAAACCTGGCATATAAATATTAACAAGCGGCTCCTCTGAACAGAATCCAAAACAGCCTGTCTTTTTTAATATAATATCCAGGTTCCTCTCTTTTATTATTCGCTCAAAACTGTCGTACAACAGCTCAGCTCCTCTACCTATACCACAAGTACCCATCCCTACAGCAATGTAAGGCTTATCGGGGAGGACCTTCTTTGAAGCACTCTCCCTGAGTTTGTTTAACTCAACTAAGTCTGAGATTCTCATCTTTATTGTCCTCCTGTAAGTTTTGTAATAATTTCTTTATTTGTTCAGAGGTTACATTGCTGTAAATAACTCCGTCCACTGCTACAACAGGTGCTAAAGCACATTGGCCAAAACAGGCAACCGTTTTAACCGTAATTTGCTTATCCTCTGTTGTGAAAGAGCTCTCTCCCGAATCAAAGGCCTCTTTACACCCCGGCAGGATAGAGAGATCGTCAAGTAATATCTTAGAACCTTTTGTATGACAGGCAGTTCCCCTGCATACGATAATTGTGTGTTTTCCCTGAGGCTTCAGGTTAAAAAATGAATAGAAGGTAGCCACGCCATAGATTTGTGACAGAGGTACCTTTACAGATGAGGAGAGATATTCCATACTGGCATCGTCTAGGAATTTAAATTCGCTTGCCTCCTGTATCTCTTCCATAACAGTAAGCAGCTCGCCCGGCTTCCCTTTGTGCCTGGATACTATCTCGTCAATAACAGTCGTATTGACCCGACTTTCTTCGAATGCGTTCATAGGCTCATCTTTTTTTGGTTTAAAAATTGGTTCTCTTAATATAAGTTGTGTGCAAAAGTTTGTGCGACTTTTCACCTAATGGTTTCCCCAGAAAATCTTTATATATTTTCACAATTTCTGGGTTTTGGTGAGATTTTCGTAAAGGCATACCGGAATCCTCTGCGTATATAGCTAATGCTCTCTTTTTTCTTATCTCCGGATTAGTTGGTATTGGCTGACCTCCGCCTCCTAGACAACCGCCCGGACAAGCCATAAACTCAACAAAATGATAATCGGCTTTACCCTCTTTCAATGCATCCATAATAAATTTTGCATTAGTAAGACCGTGTGCAACAGCGCATTTTAACTGAACACCATCAAGAAATGCCCAATCTTTCAAAGGGTTTTCAATTGTAATTGAAGCCTCTTTAACCCCCTCCATACCTCTAACAGGAGTAATATTAAGGTTTTCAAAAGGTACATCTCTACCTGTCACCAATTCATATGCAGTTCTTAAAGCAGCTTCCATAACTCCTCCGGTTGCTCCAAAAATGACTCCTGCCCCAGTGGACTCTCCCATCAGCCTGTCAAAATGCATATCAGGAAGTTTTAGAAAGTCAATCCCTGCTTGCTTAATCATAATAGCCAGCTCTCTTGTAGTAAGGACATAATCTACATCTCTGTAACCACTATCATTCATTTCCGGACGAGCAGCCTCAAACTTTTTGGCTGTACAAGGCATTATTGAAACAGAGACTATTTTTGATGGATCAATTTTTTTGGACTTTGCATAGTATGTTTTTACAAGAGCACCAAACATCTGTTGTGGTGATTTACAAGATGAAAGATGT
Source organism: Bacteroidales bacterium (assembly GCA_028700975.1). Lineage (GTDB taxonomy): Bacteria > Bacteroidota > Bacteroidia > Bacteroidales > UBA932 > Bact-08. Next base: position 50,248 of record JAQVRQ010000005.1, read on the forward strand.
CCAAGAAAGTTTGGATAAAGATGTTCAATAAATTTTATCCAACCCGGGGAGCAGGATGTTGCCATAGGAAGTTTAATATCCTGCCTTTTATCTACCAATACCCCTTTCAATCTTGATAACAATTCCGTTCCCTCTTCCATTATGGTAAGGTCTGCTGTGAAATCTGTATCCATAACAGCATAAAATCCCAACCTTTTAAGAGCAGCAACCATTTTCCCTGTTACACGTTCACCAGGGTCAAATCCTAGCTCCTCACCTAATCCCACTCTAACAGCAGGAGCAGTTTGAACAATCACAAACTTTGTTTTATCTGAGAGGGCACTCCAAACCTCCTCAATATAATTTCTCTCAGTAAGAGCACCTGTAGGACAGTGATTAACACATTGACCACAATTTGTGCATACCACTTCGTTCATTGATTTTTCAAAGAAAGTGGTAATTCTTGCGTGTTCTCCTTTATAAGACATTGTAAGTGCATTTACACTTTGAAGCTCTGCACAAGTTCTTACACACCTTTGGCACCTGATACACTTGCTGTCATCCTTAATTATTGAAGGAGAAAAGTTGTCAATAGTATAATTTTTAAACGGGATAAGGTCTAGAAAGTCCTGTGTCATAATTTTATAATCAGAGGCAAGCTTCTGAAGCTCACAGTTGCCGTTTCTATAGCAACTGGTGCACTCTGCATTATGCTCAGAGAGGAGCAATTCTATAATGTGTTTTCTAGCATTTCTCACCTTTAATGTATTTGTCAACACCTCCATTCCATCTTCACAAGGTGTTGCACAGGCAGCAGCAAGTCTCTTTTGACCTGCAATCTCAATTACGCAAACCCTGCAATTCCCCGCCACACAAAGATCTTTGTGATAGCAGAGTGTAGGGATTATCACTCCCGATTGACGGGCTGCGTCTAAAATAGAGGTACCCTGAGGAACCTCTGTGGTATCCCCGTTAATTGTGATCTTGATTCTCTTTTCCATTGCTTTAAATGTTTGAGATCAGTATATCATCTCCTCTCTGAAATTCTCAACTATAGATGAGAAGGAGTTTGCAACAGACTGCCCCAGTCCACACTTGGCAGTATAGGTCATAGTCTCAGCAAGTTTTAACAACTTGTCAAGATAACCTGCATTCTTCTCCCCTCTTTTAACTGCCTTTATCCCTCTAAGGAGTTGCTGGCATCCCACACGGCAAGGTGTACACTGGCCACAAGACTCCTCAGCAAAGAAATTAAGATAGTTATCAAGCACATTAAACATAGATCTTGAGCTGTTAAACAACATCATTGAACCTCCTGTAGGCAGAGATATCCCAACAAGTTTCCCTTGAAATCCTATAGTAGTTTCAGCAAACCTCTTTCTAGGCACAAGGAACCCGGAAGCACCGCCTACCTGTACAGCCTTAGTGTCATCATCTCCAAACTCTTCAACAAAATCTGCAAGGCTCATTCCAAGTTCCAGTTCATAAATACCCGGTTTTGGAGTATCACCGGAAACTGAGAATAGTTTTGTTCCCCTTGAAAATTGCACTCCCAAATCGTAAAAGCGTTTTGCTCCATATTTGAATATAGTGTAGGTGTGTGCAAGGGTCTCTACATTGTTTATGACAGTCGGTTTATTCAAGTAGCCACAAGATGAGGGGAAAGGAGGTTTGTTACGTGGCTCACCCCTTTTACCCTCCATAGATTCAAAGAGAGCTGTCTCCTCTCCACAAATATAGGCTCCTGAACCCATAAAGATGGATATTGAAAAGTCAAATCCAATTGTCTTACAGAATGTTTCAAATTCCAGAATTGCCTTCTCAAGACCCTCTTTGAGGAAAAAATACTCTCCCCTCAAATAGATAAAACCCTTTTTTGCTTTAGTAACGTGACCGCAAACAGCAATAGCTGTAAGAACTTTAAAAGGAACCCTTGATAAGATTTCTCTGTCTTTAAATGTCCCAGGCTCGCCCTCATCTGCGTTGCATATTACATATTTTTCATCTGAGTCAATTTCAGATGTTATTTTCCACTTAAGGCCGGTTGGAAAGCCCGCGCCTCCACGACCCTTAAGTTCAGAGCTGATAAGCTCATTGATTAGTTCGTTAGCCTTTCTACTAAGGCTCTTTTTAAGAACATCTTTCCAATCGTTGTCACTTTTAAAGATAAAATCTGCTCTTTTAAGAAGATGTGTTGTTGACATTTTCTTTTCCTCCACCATTACTGTTTATGTAACTGGTAAGAATCTCACGGACTTTTTCCGGAGTTAATTCGTTGTACACTTCTTTGTTAATGAGCATTGCCGGAGCCTTGTGACAAAAACCCAGACAATTTGTTTGAAGTAGAGAGAAGTTGCCATCCGGTGTAGTTTCGCCTACCTTGATTTTGAGAAGATCCTGGATTGTCAGTAAAATCTGGTTCTCCCCCTTCATTGAGCAGGTAATTGTTTTACATAGCCGAATAATGTATCTACCCATCTTTTCGTTTTCAAGAAATGAGTAGAAAGTTGCAGTCCCAAAAACATCTGCAGCTGGCAAGTTAAGTTCTCGTGCAATCTCTGTCATAGAGTATTCAGAGAGGTATTTTTCCTGTTCAACAACCCCCTGTAATATTGGCAGCAGACTGCTCCTTTCACGTCCGTACCTGTCGGCAAGGCGTTTAATAAGATCTTTAATTGGTTCCATTCCTCAGTTATTAGGTGATTATAATTGAAACGGAGACACAAATAGTAAAAGGGCGAGTAAATTTATAAAAATTAAATAAAACATTAACTATCAATTACGATAATATATCAAAACATATACTCTTACATTACAAAGTGTAAGAAAAAAGTTAAACATCTTAACTAAAAAAATAAAAAAAATAGGGTAAATCTAAAGTTGTTCGTCTTGATAGCAGAAGAGTCAAACTTTAAAAATGATAAAAAGATGAAAACAATTTTTAAACAAATCACAGGACTAATAATTGCAGTCTTGATGTTAGCTCCGCAAAGCCCGGCATTTTCACAAACTGAAAAAGGGTACTTTACAATTAGCGGGACAGTAAAAGAGAAGTCCTCTCAAAAGAGACTGGAATACTCTGTAATTGCACTTAAAGGATCAAATGTTGGAACCATTGCAAATACCAATGGCGAATTCTCAATCAAAATTAAAGTGGGTAGCAATGCAAAGGCTGTTGTATTTTCTCACCTTGGTTATTCAAATTTTGAATTACCAATTAACGGAGAGGATATAAGAGATGTTGTAATATACCTGGATCAGAAGAGCAGTCAACTTGACCCAATTACAGTACTAGGTATGAACGGCAGAGCACTCGTTGAAATTGCTCTGGATAAAGTAGGAGAAAATTACTCAACATCAAAAAGTACACTATCAGGATTCTACAGGGAGACCGTAAAGAAGAGGAGAAACTACATTAATGTATCAGAAGCAGTTGTAGAAATGTACAAAACTCCTTATCTTGAGGGAGTTGAAAGAGATGCAGTTCAAATATACAAAGGGCGCAAACTGGTAAGTCCAGATCCAAAAGATACTCTTATGGTTAAACTACTTGGAGGCCCAAACCTTTCGATTTACCTGGATATTATTAAAAACCCGGATCTTATTTTAAGCAAAGAGAGTCTTGATATGTACAGCTTCTCAATTAATGAATCTGTAACAATTGGAGAGAGGGCACACTACGTTGTAAGCTTTCAGCCTCAGGTCATAATGCCATATGCACTATATAATGGCAAACTATTTATTGATAAGGATAATTTCACCCTTTCAAGAGCAGAATTCAATCTAAGTATGAGCGACAAAAATAAAGCGACAAAAGCTATACTAAAGAGAAAACCATTTGGAATGCACTTTAAACCTGAAGGAGTATCATTCTTGGTAACATACAGACAAGATGGAGATATTGCCCTTCTACACTACATAAGAAGCGAACTAAACTTCAAATGTGACTGGAAAAAGCGCCTCTTCTCCACCAGCTACTCCATTGTTTCAGAAACAGTAGTGACAGATAGTAATCCTGTTGATGTTAAAAGAATTCCATCAAAAGTAGCATTTAAAGATAACCACTCATTATCAGATAAGGTAACAAACTTTTTAGACAAAAATTTCTGGGAGGAGTACAATATTATCGAACCCGATGAGTCATTGGAAAACGCCGTTGAAAGATTAAGAAAAGCAATAAACAAGAGCAAATAGCTATACAAATTAGTATATTTGACAATGACTAAGACTTCCCTTAAATGATAAATGATCTTATACTGATTTATAAAATAAAAGAGGGGGATATTAAGAGCTTTGAAACTTTGTTTAAAAGCTATTACACCCCCCTCCTTTACTATTCAGTTAAGATAACAGGCAGAACAGATATATCTGAGGAGATACTCCAGGAATTGTTTTATAACCTATGGAAAAATAGAGAAACACTAAGTATCAGTAGAAATATAAAGAGTTATCTGTATAATTCTATACGTAACAGATCAATTGATTACTGCCGGAGACAAAAATTTGAAAAGAGCTCATCTACATCTTTAGACTATTTTAACATAGAAAGTCCGGGAGGAAACCCGGAAGAGAGAGCAGAAGCAGAAGAGATGGAAAAAATCATTTCCGGAACGCTAGCTAAGATGCCTCCAAGAAGAAGAGATATCTTTATTATGCATAGATTAGGGGAGAAGAAATATGACGAGATTGCTACTCTATTCTCACTTTCAGTAAAAACTGTAGAGTCAGAAATTGGAAAAGCTCTTAAAATGCTCAGAAAAGAAACAGGATATACGAGATGAAAAAACAACTATCAAATGAGGAGAGGTTAATGACTGATAAAGCGTGGGAAAAGCTAAGAACAAGCCTTGAAAGTGATGGTCTTATTAATGAGCCTATCAAGAGAAGATCACCCTCCTATAGGTACGCTCTTGCATTTGCCGCAACACTAATTCTAGTTGTTACAGCAGGACTATTTATAACAAAAAATGATGTGTCGGTAACAGAATACTCATCCATAAATCTATTAAATGACATTCCTGGTACAACTTTAGTGACAAAACTTGAAGATGGCTCAGTTGTATATCTTGCTGAAAAAACAACAATTAAACACCCTGATAAATTTTCTAATAATGAGAGATTAATAACTCTTGAAGGAGAGGCCTTCTTTGACATTGCCCGGGATGAATCAAAACCTTTTATCATAAACTCCGGTAACGCTAAGGTTGAGGTGCTTGGAACCTCATTTGAGCTAATAAGTCATTCAGGAGAGACTGTACTATCTGTTAAAACCGGCAAGGTTCGTATAACTTTAATAAGCACCGGGATGATGATTGATCTTAACGCTGGAGAGAGGGCAATAGCAGACAATGACGGAGTCAAAAAACTAACATTTGATGAATACCAGGATTTTCAAAAATACAGATCCCGTATGCATTTCAAAGATCAAACATTAATTAATGTTACAGATATATTAAACAGAAATTTTAAAGACTTTGAAATAGTTCTTGAACCCGGTATTGAGAAGAGAGAACTCACCGCTACTTTTACAGAAGAGAATATTGAGTCAATGGTTCAATTGATTTGCAACGCACTTAATCTAAAGTATACCACTCAAGGAAGAGTTATTAAAATCCATATGTAAAGGCAGAAGATAATGAAAACCCTATTTCAACTGCTTTCTTTACTTACGTTATTAATAATATATAATGCTTGTCCCTCCTTTGCACAAAATCACAACGACAGAGAAACAATACGGGTAAAAGAGAAGAGAGGAAATACATATGAGCTGTTAAACAATCTCTCCTCCCTTACAGGTTATATGTTTATATACGATAGCCGAGTAGTAGACAATAAAAAACAAGGTAGAATTGACTCTGGGGAATACACTTTAGAGGAGGCAATAAAGCAAATTACCGGAAACGACTCCATTTCAATTAAAAAAGAGGGGAGTTATATTCTCATTTATACGCCGGAAGAGAAAAAAGAGGAGGTAATCTTTTCCGGTGAAAAGTACATTAGAATTGAGGGTAGAGTAACAGATCGACACAATGGAGATCC
>JAQVRQ010000006.1 GCA_028700975.1 Bacteroidales bacterium
GACAAAGATCTTGACACAATGAAAACACTAATCAAAAATTGTACAATTATAAACGAAGGTCAAAAGTTCAAAGGTTCTTTGTTAATTGATGGAGAATATATTTCAGATATATTTTATACAAACCAGGTACTACCTAAAGCAGACATTCAGATAGATGCAGAAGGGCTTATAATGTTGCCTGGCATAATTGACGATCAAGTACATTTCCGCGAACCTGGGAACACTAACAAAGCAGACATATCATCTGAAAGTGCTGCTGCACTGTTAGGTGGAGTTACTTCATTTATGGAGATGCCAAATACGAATCCCCCTGCAACTACTATCAAGCTTCTTGAAGAAAAATATTCAAAAGCTTCTAATTATTCTTTCGCAAATTACTCGTTTTACCTTGGTGGCACCAATAATAATTTGGAAGAGATTCTCAAGGCAGATCCGTCAACAGTTTGTGGTTTAAAATTATTTTTAGGTTCATCAACAGGAAATATGCTTGTTGATGATTATTCATCTCTTGAAAAGATATTTGCTGAATCAAAAATGACTATAGCTGTACATTGCGAAGAAGAGAGTATTATTCGATCTAATTTGGAAAGCGCAAAAGATATGTACGGAGATGAAATTCCATTTAGTCTTCACCCAATAATAAGAAGTAAAGAGGCCTGTATTGAGTCTACATCGAAAGCAATTAAACTCGCTCTTAAGCACAACTCTTCCCTCCATATTTTACATATTTCTACAAAAGAGGAGCTTGAGTTGATAAAGGAAGCTAGTAAAATTAATCCAAAAATCACTGGAGAAGTTTGTGTCCATTATATGATGTTTGATGATTCGATGTATTGTGATTTAGGATCAAAGATGAAATGTAATCCTGCAATTAAGTCTTCATCAGATAGAGAGGCAATTATTAAAGCTGTTAAAAATGGAGTGGTTAAAGTAGTTGCCACAGATCATGCTCCTCATACTTTAGAAGAGAAATCTAGCAAGTATTTAGATGCCCCATCTGGATTGCCATTAGTTCAGCATAGTTTCCAGGTTATGTGGGAGCTCCATAAAAAAGGTTACTTTACAATTGAAGATATTGCAGACCGTATGTCACACTCTCCTGCTATTAGATTTGGAGTTGAAAAAAGAGGCTTTATTAGAAAAGGATACTTTGCAGACTTGATGCTCTTTAATCCAAATGAATCTGTTTTGGTCAATAAAAGCAACATTCAATATAAATGTGGTTGGTCTCCATTTGAGGGTACTAATTTTTGTTCCGCTATTAAACACACCTTTGTCAATGGTGTGCATTCAGTTTCAGACAGCAAGCTTACAGGTTTGCGTGCAGGAAAACGTTTAACTTTCTCATATGAAAAATAGATCTGATGGACTAATTGTCTATCTCTCAATAATTGCAGCTGTAATTTTTTGGGGCTTTTCGTTTATTTGGACTAATTCACTGTTGAAACAAGGTTTCCCCCCAATGGCTATACTTTTGTTTAGGATGACTCTTGCGTCTATCTTTCTGATAATATTATCATTAAGCGCGAAAAAAATTCAAAAAGTAAAAAGAAAAGATTTTAAATGGTTTCTCCTTCTAGTTTTCCTTGAGCCATTTTTGTATTTTATTGGAGAAACATTGGGACTTAAGGCTGTTAATTCTCCTACACTTAGCTCTATAATTATTGCAACAATTCCCATTTTTGCCCTTATACCAGGTGTTCTAATTTTCAAAGAAAAGATAACAATGATAAATATTATCGGTGTTTTTATAACATTACCAGGTATTCTTTTAGTAGTTTTTGACGGAGATAAAATTTCAGCAGATCACTTATGGGGACTTGGTTTTCTTTTTATGGGAGTTTTTGCTGCAGTAGGATATTCAATCCTTGTAAAAAAACTGGCAGATACATATAATAGCTATACTATAGCAACTTATCAGCATATTCTTGCTGCTCTATATTTTCTTCCATTATTCCTTTACTTTGACTCTAAAGGATTTACTTTTTCAATGATTACTTTGGACATAATAAAACCCCTAATATTTCTGTCTGGGCTTTGCTCTTGCGCAGCATTTATTCTTTTTATTAATTCAATAAAAGCTCTTGGAGTTGCTCGATCAAATATATTTACATCTCTAGTTCCTGCAATTTCTGCTTTTGGTGCATATATAGCTGGTCAAGAGGGATTAGGGACATACAAAATTGCAGGGATAGCCATTGTTGTTACTGGTGTAATAATAGCTCAGCGAGAAAAAAAGAACAAGGTTAAGACTTGTTATTCTTCATAGATAGCTGTATTCTAGACCTAATTTTATCGACTTCTATTACTTTAACCATTACATGTTGGTGAAGTTTGACAATCTCTTGAGGTGAGGATATAAATCTTTCTGAAAGTTGTGATATGTGAACAAGTCCATCTTGCTTAATTCCAATATCCACAAAAGCGCCAAAATTAGTTATATTAGTAACTATGCCTGGTAGGATCATTCCAATCTTTAGATCGTCAATAGTGTGCACTTCCTGTGAAAACTCCATAACCTTGGCAGTACTTCTGGGATCTCTACCTGGCTTGGAAAGTTCATAAACAATATCTTTTAAAGTGGGAATTCCAATATCCTCAGTTATATAGTCTTCAATTTTTATTGAGTCGCGTACTGAGTTATCACTTATTAACGTAGAGATATCTACCTTTTTATCAGCAGCAATTTTAGTGACTAAATCGTATCTTTCAGGATGGACTGCAGTGTTATCCAAAAGATTATCACCATTTTGAATTCTCAAAAATCCTGCGCATTGTTCAAATACCTTACTTCCAAGTCTTTTTACTTTTAAAAGCTCTATTCTAGATATAAATGGGCCATTTAGAGTTCTATGATCAACAATATTTTGAGCAAGGACTGGTCCAATACCCGAAACATAACTTAACAGGTGTTTACTTGCTGTATTTAAATTAATTCCAACTTTGTTTACACAACTTACTACGGTATTATCAAGCATCTCCTTAAGTAAAGTTTGATCTACATCGTGCTGATACTGACCGACACCAATTGACTTTGGATCAATTTTAACAAGTTCAGCTAAAGGATCCATAACTCGTCTTCCAATTGAAACTGCTCCACGAACAGTAACATCATAATTTGGAAACTCCTCTCTTGCTAATGGGGAGGCTGAATAGACAGAAGCGCCATCTTCACTAACTGAAAATACTTGAATGCCTTTTGGCATAGGTATCTTTTTGATAAACGATTCTGTCTCTCGACTTGCTGTACCGTCACCTATAGCTATAATATCAATTTTGTATGACTCAACTAAATTTGATATTTTTTTGATTGATTGAATTTTCTCATTTACAGGTGGATGAGGATAAATTGTATCGTTATGTAGAAGCTCCCCCTGCTCACCTAAACAGACAATTTTACATCCAGTTCTAAATCCAGGATCTATTGCTAAAACTCTTTTTTGCCCAGCTGGTGGAGCTAGAAGAAGAGCACTTAGATTATCTCCAAATACTTTTATAGAATCAATATCTGCTTTCTCTTTTGCTGCTCTTATAGTTTCGTTTTCAATTGAAGGATGAAGAAGTCTTTTGTAAGAATCTTCAATTGATTTCTCAATCTCATTTTGGCAAAGCTTATTTAGAGGCATATTATTTGAAAATATAATTCTTCGAACAAAGTTTAGTGAATACTCCGCGTCTACTTCTAATTTTGTTGTAAGCTCACCCTCTCTTTCACCTCTTAAAACAGCTAATACTCTATGAGATGGCATATTGGAGATACTACCTGAGAAATTAAAATAATTACTAAATTTACTTTCAACATCGTCAGGTAAATCTTTATGTTTTTTAGAGACTAGTTTAGCATATTTTGAATATTGTTCACGAAGGACCTCTCTTACTTTTATGTTTTCAGACACCCATTCTGCTATTATATCTCTAGCTCCTTCAAGTGCTTGTTCAACTGTCTCAATTTCTTTATTAATAAACTCTTTTGCTTCCCCCACTGGGCAGTCTGTTTTGTGATTATAAATCATTTCCGCAAGAGGCTCAAGTCCTCTCTCTTTAGCAATAGATGCTCTTGTTCTTCTTTTTTGCTTATATGGAAGGTAAATATCTTCCAATTTTGGCATATCAACACAGTTATCAATATTCCTAGCTAACTCATCAGTTAGTTTTCCTTGTTCTTCAATTGATGAGAGAATACTTTTTTTTCTTTTTTCTAATTCTAAAAATCTTGTATGATAATGCTTAATTTGTGTAACTTGAACCTCATCTAATGATCCAGTTCTCTCTTTTCTGTATCTTGATATAAAAGGTATTGTAGACCCATCATCGAAAAGTTCAATACAATGCTCTACCTGCCATTTGTTGATTGCAAGATCTGATGCAATAAAATCTATATATAATTTATTCATGTGATACTTTTTGAAGTTGTTCTCTATAAGCCGAAAATATTTTTGATTTTGAAACAAACCCTCTATAAATCCCATTTTTATCAATTACGGGAAGATTCCAAGAAGAGCTTTTTTCAAATTTTTCCATTACTTTTTCCATCGGGTCCTCTTCTAATACATATACCTCAATAGGTTGCATTAATTCAGATATTTTAGAACAATCATATTTACTAGAATCAAACATAATTTGCCTAATGCTGTCAAGTAGTAGTACTCCTCTTAGTTTGCCATTGTCATCAAGAACAGGAAAAAAGTTTCTGTTCGACATCCTTACCTGTTCAATAACATCTTTTAAAGTCCCGTTAAAATTCAAGGTTCTGAAATCTGTCTCAACTAATTGGGATGTTTTTAATAGAGTAAGAACTGCTTGGTCGCTATTATGAGTTAGAAGAGCTCCCTGTTTAGCGATTCTTTTTGTATAAATTGAATATGATTCAAATGTTCTTATTGTTGCAAAAGAAATTGCTGATGTAATTATAAGTGGCATTAGTAAAATATATCCACCTGTAATTTCAGCGATAAGAAAGATTGCTGTCATAGGAGCTTGCATTACGCCTGCCATTAAACCGGCCATACCGACTAAAGCAAAATTAGCTTCAGGAAGTGAATAAATGCCCGTTAAATTAATAACCCTAGCGATAACAAAACCCGAGATACCACCAATAAATAGCGTCGGACCAAAGGTACCTCCTACTCCACCTCCTGCATTTGTAAATGACATAGTCCAGACTTTGAAAAATATTATTGCAGTAAAAAATATTGGAATAAACCAATCATAATCGAACAAGTCTGAAAAGATACTTGGACCAATTGCGCCAATTGTATTATTATTTAGGAGTGCCGTCAATGATTCATAACCTTCACCGAACAGTGGCGGAAATAAAAAAATCAACAACCCTAGAGAGAGTGCAGAGATTGCCCATTTTTTATATGTTCCATTAATCGATGAAATTTTATCCTCCATTTTTAATGTCGTTCTTATAAAATAAAGCGAGATTAAACCACAAGCCACTCCTAAAATAATGTAGAATGGCATATTACTCATAGTAAAGGGAAGAATTGAATTTGCAAATACTACTTTATCGCCCAAAAAAAGGTAGGATATTGTTGTCGCTGTTACAGCAGACACTAGAAGAGGTAAGATTGATGTCATTGAGATATTAAATAGCAAAATCTCAAGTGTAAAAAGTATGCCAGCTAAAGGTGCTTTAAAAATCCCGGCAACAGCTCCTGCAGCACCACATCCCAGCAATATTGTCATATGTTTTCTGGATAGTCCAAGTACTCTAGCTAAATTAGATCCAATCGCTGCACCCGTATAAACTATTGGTGCTTCAGCTCCAACAGAGCCACCAAATCCAATTGTAAGTGAACTTGCTATAACGGAACTCCAGGTGTTATGGGGTTTTATTTTTGATTCATTTCTTGAGATAGCAGTTAGGACCTTTGTAACACCGTGTCCTATATTATCTTTAACAAAATACTTTACAAATAAGAGAGAGAGTAGCATTCCTACACCTGGGTATACAAAGTATAAAATACTCTCTGCCGGTGTATTAAACCACCCTTTTAACATCCAGGCTACAAAATGTATAGAATGCTTTAGGATGACAGCTGCAACACCACTACCTAAACCAACAATAATTGACATTAGAAATAGCAGTCTATTCTCCGGGAGCTGCCTGATTCTACAGAGTAATTCTCCTATAACTTTTTTAAGATTGGCCATGCACGAAAATACGAAAAAAGGCTGAAAAATCAGCCTTTAAAATATAAATGGATAATGATTTATCTATTCGTCGGAATCCTCAGATTCTTCTGCAAACGAACCAGCAGTGTCATCTTCTGGAAACTCATCAGAATCTGCTCCATCTACATCAGACGAACCACCCCCAAATAACTCGTCAGCAGCCTCTTCATAATCATCAATTTTGACATCCACTTTTACTAGATAGACTGCATCAGGAACCTCTAATGATATTGCATAGAAGAAAGATCCATCAGGTTTATCTACCTTGAATATTTCTCCCATATAATCTGCATATCCTTTTGGATATTTATCTTTAAGAATTGCAAGTAATTCAGGACTAAGGTTGTTATAACTAACTACTGATCTGCGTTTTGACTGATTTGGCGCTGTCTTATTCACCGATTTGTCTTTAGTTGTATTTGTCTTTTTCTCCATAAATGATGTCAAGTATTATTCGGGGTGCAATTATAGTGCAAAAAAATAAGTTTTTTACAAGCTTTTTTACTTTTTATTGAAAAAAAATGACTTTTGTTTAATCTTCATCCGTGGATCTTTCTCTACAAATATATTTTTCAATGTTTTAGGATCAATTCCAGTATGAAAAGAAATTGAAGAACGAGTCATTGGAGTTGGAGTAAAATCCTGAACCTGTTCTAAGCTAATATTCTTTAGTTGTGGATTTTGCGAAAGAGCTCTCATATCTTCCATTCTACAACCTGGATGGCTTGATATAAAATAAGGTACAATTTTATACTTTAATCCCTCTCTCTTAACTATTGAATCAAATTCATTTTTTAAGATTGTAAATAGCTTAAATGAGGGCTTGCCCATTGCCTTAAGCACGTGTTCTTCTGTATGTTCAGGCGCAATCTTTAACCAACCAGATGTATGATTTTTTATTACCTCTTCAAGATATACTTTTCCTGAAGCATCAATGTAGCCATCTTTATTAAGAAAAAGATCATATCTTATTCCACTTCCAATAAAAACCTTTTTAACACCATTAATTTCTCCAACTTTTGTATATAAATTTATTAAAGATAAATGAGAAACATCTAAGTTTTTGCAGATATTTGGAAAAATACAACTATCTCTTTTACACGAATAGCATATCTCCTGCTCACGACCTTTCATTTTGTACATATTAGCGGATGGACCTCCTAAATCTGAAATATATCCTTTAAAATTATCCATTTTTACAATCTGTTCGGCCTCTTTAAGAATGGATTCTTCTGATCTTGATTGAACAAATTTACCCTGATGAGCAGATATCGTACAGAAGGAACAGGAGCCAAAACAACCTCTATGAGTATTGATGGAAAATTTGATCATCTCGTATGCCGGAATAGTTTTACCTACATATCTTGGGTGTGGTTTTCTTGTATATGGCAAGTCATATATTGAATCAATCTCTTCTCTTGTAAGTTGAGGATATGGTGGAGTAACGTGAACATAGTAATCTCCAGTTGGCTCAATTATATGTTTAGGGTTCCAAGAATTTGATTCCGTTTCAATTATTTTAAAATTTTCAGCAAATGCAAGATTATTTTTAAGAGACTCCTCGTGTGAATTTAGAACAATCGGATCTGAATAGAAAGTATTTTTTTTATTTGACAAATAGGCAATCTGGTTTGTTCGTCTTATCATTTCTAAACTTTCACCCGAAGAAATTTTAAAGGCTAATTCAAGTATAGGTTTCTCACCCATACCATAAACTAACCAATCTGCTCCAGAGTCTAGAAGAATTGATGGCAACACTCTGTTTTGCCAATAATCGTAATGGGAGAACCTTCTTAGAGATGCTTCAACACCTCCAATTATAATTGGAGTATTTGGATAAATACTTTTAAGAATTTTTGAGTATATAGTTACAGCATAATCTGGTCTTCGCCCTGATTCTCCCCCGGGTGTGTAAGCATCGTTGCTTCTTAGCCTTTTATTGGCAGTATAATGATTTATCATTGAATCCATTACTCCTGCATTAACGCCAAAAAAGAGTCGTGGTTCTCCAAGTTTTTTAAAATCTCTCAGATCATCTCTCCAATTTGGTTGAGGGATAACTGCTACTTTGTATCCGTTATCAAGCAAAACTCTAGCAATTACTGCTGTTCCAAATGATGGATGATCAATAAATGCATCTCCAGAGAAGAGGATAACATCTGGCTGCTCCCAACCAAGATATTGCATCTCTTTTCTGGAAGTAGGAATGAAAATTGATTTGTTAATAGATAAGTCCATTTTACATTCTTTCCGGTAGCTCAATACCGAGTATTCCCATTCCTCTGGATAGAATATTTGCAATGGCAGCTATCAAAACTAATCTTTGAGACCTTGTAGGAGCATCATTCTCTCTTAAAATTGAAACTTCGTGATAATAACGATTAAACTCTTTAGCAAGATCATAACAATAGTTTGCTACTAATGCTGGAGAGTGTGCTTCACCTGCCTCTGAGATTTTATCTGGAAAATAATTAAGCATCTTAATTATCTCAACTTCAATTGGATTAATGGGCGCATCAGTAAATTGAGAAATAATTTGTTGCTCATCTGCTTTTCTTAAAATGGATTTTATTCTAGCGTGTGTATATTGTATAAATGGACCCGTATTTCCATTGAAATCAATTGATTCTTTTGGATCAAAGAGCATTGTCTTTTTAGGATCAACTTTAAGAATGAAATATTTTAATGCACCTAATCCAAGAATTTCGAAAAGTTTAAGCTGCTCATTTTCATCCATATTATCCAGCTTTCCAAGCTCTAAAGATGTCTCTTTTGCAGTAGTGACCATATTTTCAATTAAATCATCTGCGTCCACAACAGTTCCCTCTCTGGATTTCATTTTTCCTTGAGGAAGTTCCACCATACCATAAGAGAGATGATATATAGATTCTGCCCAGTTAAAGCCGAGTTTCTTCAAAATAAGCTTTAGGACCTGGAAATGGTAATTCTGCTCATTACCAACAATATATATGTGTTCGTCTAAATTGAATTCTGAATACCTTTGATGTGCAGTACCTAGATCTTGAGTCATATAAACGGATGTTCCATCGGATCTTAATAGCAATTTTTCGTCCAATCCATCATTTGTTAGATCGCACCATACAGAGCCATTTTCTTTTTTTATAAAGACTCCTTTCTCAAGCCCTTTTTTAACTAATTCCTTCCCTAATAAGTAGGTGTTTGACTCAAAGTAAGTTTTATCAAAAGAGACACCTAGTCTTAAGTATGTCTGATCAAAACCGTCGTACACCCATCCATTCATTTTCTTCCACAATTCAACAACTTCTTTATCTCCTTTTTCCCATTTGACTAGCATCTCTTGGGCCTCTTTCATAATTTGGCTAGATCTCTCTGCTTCCTCTCTCTCCATACCAGATTCGACTAATGAGTCAATCTCCTTTTTAAGCATATTATTGAAAATGACGTAGTATTTTCCAACAAGATGATCACCCTTTAATCCTGAGCTATCCGGTGTCTCCCCATTTGATTCTTTTTTCCAAGCAAGCATTGACTTGCAAATATGGATTCCTCTGTCATTAACTAAGTTTACCTTTACAACCTCGTGACCATTACATTCAAGAAGCTTAGATACCGACCAACCTAACAGATTGTTTCTAATGTGGCCTAAATGAAGTGGTTTATTTGTATTAGGTGATGAATACTCAACCATAAATCTTTTACCTGATTTAGGTAATACACCCCAGTTATCATCAGATGAGATTGTTTTTAGACACTCTCGCCAGTAATCGTCAGACACTGTTAAGTTGAGGAATCCTTTTACGACATTATATGAAGATATCTCTATAACATTATCAAATAAGAACTTTCCAATTTCATCAGCCGTTTGCTCCGGTGATTTCTTTGAAATTTTCAATAATGGAAAGATTACAGCTGTTAGATCTCCCTCAAACTCTTTTCTTGTAGCCTGTAATTGAAGTGTCTCTGGTGAAACTGAAGTTCCATAAATTTTAAAAATTGCTTCAGAAAGTTTTTGAGTTATTAATAATTCTAGATTCATTTCGTTTATTTTTGTTTGTTGAAATAAATTTTCATCTCCTTTTTTACTTTTGGAGACAATACAATTAAAGTAAACATCGTTGGAATCGCCATAAGTGCATAAGCACTATCAATTACACCCACTACAACATCTAGAGAAATCATAGCACCAACTATAAGCATTCCAAGGAAAAAATAGTTATATAAATGAGCGTATTTGGCACCAAACAAGAAGTTTGTACACTTGACACCATAGTACGAATATGAGAACATTGTTGAAAAGGCAAATATAACAGCCATTCCAAGTAAAAGATAGTGTCCTACCCCTGGAATTGAAACCTGAAAGGAATTCATTGCCATTTGTATTCCTTGAAGTTGTGATACTTCATAATTACCATTGACAAGGATAGCAAGTGCTGTAAGAGTGCATACAAGTCCAGAATCAATTGATGGTCCAAGCATCGCAACAAGCCCTTCTCTTACAGGTTCGGTATTTTTAGATGCTCCGTGCATCATAGACGCTGTACCGACCCCTGCTTCATTAACAAATGCAGCTCTTCTAGCTCCAATTACAATTGCTGAACCAGCAAGGCCACCAAGCCCCGCTTTAAATTGAAATGCCTCTCTGAAAATTGAAGCAAAGACATCCGGGATGAGAGGTATGTGAGTGATTAAAATATAACCAACAAGTAAAAAGTATAAAGCAACCATAGCAGGCACCATTCTAGAGGCAACTCTTGAAATTCTTTTTATACCGCCAAGCACAACAACTGCTACGATTAAAGTCATCCCTGTACCAATTGAAAATCTTAGAAGATGAGAGTTCTCAATTCCTATAGGAGTTGTAATTACAGTTGTTATTGCCTCTGTAAGTTGATTTGCCTGCATAAGGCATAGAGTACCAAAGAGACCAAATACAGAAAAAAATATTGCAAGGGGTTTCCACGACTTTCCCAACCCTTCTGTTATCATATACATTGGACCACCCTGTACTTCACCAGAGGAATCTTTCCCTTTATACATAATTGTAAGAGTACCCTCGAAAAATTTAGTTGCCATTCCAACAATTGCGCTAACCCACATCCAAAAAATCGTTCCAGGTCCACCCATTGTTAAGGCTACAGCGACACC
The DNA here is from genome assembly GCA_028700975.1 of Bacteroidales bacterium. Classification (GTDB taxonomy): domain Bacteria; phylum Bacteroidota; class Bacteroidia; order Bacteroidales; family UBA932; genus Bact-08. The sequence goes on from JAQVRQ010000006.1 coordinate 11,311, forward strand.
TGATATATTACCCATACCTACTGTTGAGGCAATTGCACTTGCTAAAGCCTCAAAAGAGCTAATCTGTCCAGGTGCATTATCCTCCTTTTTGCCTAATGATTTTATTGCTCTTCCAAAGTATCTGAATGGTACGAACCCAGAATAAGTCAGAAACCAAAATCCACCTCCAATAAGTAATAAAAAAAGGGGTAAACCCCAGAGCCAGTTGCCAAATGAGACAATAAACTCTCCAACCTCATTTAAGATTTGAGACATAAGAACGATTTTTAGATTTATGCAAAGATAATATTAAGAATTCAATGATTTTTCTACATCTTGGCTCAAAGATAATTTTCTTGCAGCCATACTTACTGATGTTCCCTGAAGTAACAGAGATACAATCGTTACAAAGAAGACAATATCAAACATTAGTTGACCATTTTTGATGCCGGCAATTAATGGATAGGTCGCAAATACAATTGGAACTGCTCCTCTTAATCCAATCCAGGCAATAAAATGTTTTGCCTTTACTGATAAATTTCTGAACGGAGAGAGTGTAATAAATACAGCAAAAGGTCTTGAAATAAAAGTAAGCGAAATTGCAATTAAAATACCCGGAATCGCAATAGTAAGCAACTCATTTGGATTAACAAAAAGACCCAAAGTAAGGAATAGCACCAATTGACTCAACCAGGCAACACTATCAAAAAAAGTATAAGCTGTTGGATCACATTGAATTTTGTTGTTGCCTATGACAAGTCCGGCGATATAAACTGCAAGAAAACCATTTCCACCAATAAGACCTGTTGCAGATTGAGTAAAAAATAGGGAGGCGAGTAAAAGAATGTGATATAATGATTTATTATCAGTATTCAATCTTTTTATAAAAAAGAGTGTTAGTTTGGCAAATCCATATCCACACAAGGCTCCCACAGAGAATTGAATAAGAAATGAAGTTATAAATGAAGATGCTGTAGAATTGCCTGTTATAACCATCTTTAGAAATATCAGCATTAACATATATGCCATTGGATCATTACTTCCACTTTCCAACTCTAGCAAAGGTTTAAGAGTTTGTTTTAGAACAATGCCTTTCGATCTTAAAATTGAGAAAACTGAAGCAGAATCTGTAGAAGACATAACTGATGCAAGAAGCATAGATTCAGCAATTGAAAGGCCAGGGAATCCAGTTAGTAGAGAGGTTATTAAGTAAATTAGCATCCCTGTAAAAAGAGTTGTGAGCAGAACCCCTAATGTTGACATTAATATACCGGGTGCAAGTACTGGCCTAATATCCTTAAACTTAGTGTCTAGTCCTCCAGAAAAAAGAATCACACTAAGGGCAACATTACCAATGAATTGAGCGATATAAGGACTGTCAAACTTAATTCCTATACCATCACTGCCAAAAATCATCCCTACTGCTAAAAAAAGCAACAGCAGAGGAACACCAAATTTATATGCTGCTTTGCCAGCTAAAACGCTAACAAATATTAATACCGACCCAATTAATAATATATTTTCAGCTGTTAATTGCATATATGCAAATATAATAAAAAAGAGACCGGCTTTTATTAAGCCGATCTCTTTCATTTATTAAGAGTGACTATTTAAGTCCTCTATTCTTTAATAGTGGTTCAATTCCAGGTTCTTTTCCTCTGAAATTAACGTATAACTTCATAGCATCATCCTGACCAGCTCTGGCAAGTACCTCTTTACGGAACTTTTGAGCCACTTCTTTGTTGAATATATCTCCTGTCTCAACAAATGCCTGATAAGCGTCGCTGTCAAGAACTTCAGCCCAGATATAAGAGTAATAACCAGCGGTATATCCACCACCAAAAGTATGACTAAAATATGTACTTCTATATCTTGGCGGAATTTGATTAATCAAACCTCTATCAGATAGAACTTTTGCTTCAAACGCAGTAACATCCAAATCTGCAGGAATCTCTTTCAAAACGTGAAAGTCCATATCCAACAAAGATGCAGCTAGATATTCTGTTGTAGCAAATCCTTGACCATATTTTCCTGAATTAACTATCTTATCAACAAGCTCTTGAGGTATAACCTCTCCTGTTTGATAATGTTTGGCATACTCTTTAAGTAACTGTGGTTCAAAAGTCCAATGTTCCATTATTTGAGATGGTAGTTCAACAAAATCTCTAGTCATACCACCTACACCATAATAATGTACATCTTTGAGAAGACTGGCAAGTGCGTGGCCAAATTCGTGAAAGAAAGTACCTACTTCATCAGTACTTAACAATGCTGGCTCATCGCCATTAGGTCTTGTAAAGTTGCCTACTATTAAAACTAATGGTGCAACCCTCTCCCCATTTCTGTATGTTTGTGAACGGAATCCGCTACACCAAGCACCACCCCTCTTTTCTCCAGGGCGTGCAAACATATCCATATAAATGATTCCAAGATGTGATCCATCTTCATCTTTACATTCAAAAACAGTGGATTCAGAATGTGGCATTGGGACATTATCAAGCTGAGTGAATGTTATGCCATAAAGTTGTTTTGAAAGATAGAAAATGCCATCTCTAACGTTTTCCATTTTAAAATATGGTCTAAGTTGAGCATCACTGAGATCAAATTTCTTAGCCATAGCTTTTTCAAAATAGTATCTCCAGTCTGCAGCCTCAAGATCTCCTTTAAGACCATCTGCTTTTGCAATTGCTTTCATATCAGCTAGTTCTCTTTTTGCTGATGCAAGAGCAGGAGTCCACAATTTATTAAGAAGATTATAAACATTCTCTTCTGTTTTCGCCATTCTAGTCTCAAGCTGATATTGAGCAAAATTTTCAAAGCCCAACAACTTTGCTCTCTGAAGTCTAAGGTCAACTAATCTCTTAATGACCTCTTTATTATCAAACTCGTTATTGTTATTACATCTGTTCAGATATGCATTTAAAATCTCTCTCCTTAGTTCTCTGTTATCTGCCTGCTGAAGAAATGGAATAATGCTTGGGTTATCCAAACCAAACACCCATTTTCCTGCTGTTGCAGAATCCTTTTCTCCCCTTGCCAGAGCAGAAGTTTTCAAAGCTTCGGAAAGTCCAGAAAGATCTGATTCACTATCAATAACCAACTTATAGGAGCCAGTTTCTGAAAGTAAGTTCTGACCAAACTTTAACTGAAGTGCAGAAATTTCTTGATTGATTTCCTTTAGTGCCTCTTTTTTGTCTTCAGGAAGATCTGCACCACTTCTCACAAAACCTTTGAACATCTCCTCAAGAAGTCTCATTTGCTCTAGATCAAGACCTAAAGAGTCTTTTTGAGTATAAACTGTTTTAACTCTTTCAAATAGGCCCTGATTCAGACTAATCTCATTGAAATGTTTGCTTCTAAGTGGTGATAATTCCTTCTCCAAAGCAATAACATCAGCATTTGAATTAGTTCCACTAATGTGCGAAAAAACCGGTGAAATTTTATCGAGAAGAGCTCCAGCGTTGTCATAAGCAACAATTGTATTTTCAAAAGTAGGCTCTTCTGTGTTGTTAACAATAGCATCAATTTCAGCCTTATGTTGATCCATAGCCTCAACAAAAGCTGGCATAAAATGCTCAATTTTAATTTCTTCAAATGGTGGAATTCCAAAGGGAGTATTCCACTCTTCCAGCAAAGGATTTGATCCTTTTTGACTGCAAGATGTAAAAAGTGCACCTGCTGCAATCATTACGAAAAGTAGTTTCTTCATTTAAATTAAGTTTATGGTTATTGATATTTAGCCCAAGTATGATTTAAGTAACTTGCTTCTCGCACTATGCCTAAGCCTTCTAATGGCCTTCTCTTTAATCTGTCTCACTCTCTCTCTCGTAAGACCAAAATGCTCGCCTATCTCTTCTAATGTCATTTCAGTTGTTCCTATGCCAAAGAAATATTTAACAATATCTCTTTCCCTTTCTGTAAGAGTAGAAAGAGCTCTCTCTATCTCCTTGTTTAGTGATTCATTTAGCAATCCTCTATCTGCATTTGGCGAATCAGTATTAGGCAGGACATCTAACAAATTGTTGTCCTCTCCATCAACAAAGGGAGCATCAACAGAAACATGCCTCCCTGAAACCCTTAGTGTATCTGCAATTTTTTCTCTTGGGATATCCAAAATAACTGCCAACTCTTCTGGTGAAGGAAGTCTTTCATTCTCTTGCTCAAACTTTGATAATGCTTTGTTGATTTTATTCAGAGAGCCTACTTGGTTCAGAGGAAGTCTAACAATTCTTGATTGTTCGGCAAGAGCCTGAAGAATTGATTGTCTAATCCACCAAACGGCATAGGAGATGAATTTAAAACCCCTCGTTTCATCAAATTTCTCCGCAGCCTTAATAAGACCAAGGTTGCCTTCATTAATTAGGTCTGGAAGACTAAGGCCTTGATTCTGATATTGTTTCGCAACAGATACTACAAAACGAAGATTGGCCCTGGTAAGTTTTTCCAAGGCCTCTTGATCTCCTTTTCGTATTCTTTGTGCTAATTCTACTTCGTCCTCAACAGTTATAAGTTCCTCTCTTCCTATCTCTTGTAAATACTTATCTAAAGAGGCACTCTCTCTGTTTGTAATTGATTTTGTAATCTTAAGTTGTCTCATGTATACATATTATCTTGCAAAGCTATAAAAATTTGAGAATAGCAGCAAAAATTAAAGTCCCATTCCGTAATAAACTACAGATCCGTCTGGATATACTCCTTCAATTAATAGTGATCTTCTGCTTCTCTGAACAATCATCTCAATATCTGAAGGCTTAGAAACTGGTGTTTGATTTACGTATGTAATGATAAACCCTTTTTTAATTCCTATACTTTTAAATTTACCATCTAAAATCGATACAACCTCTACTCCATTTTTTAAGGACAATTTTGCCAAATTCTCAGGCTTAGCCTCTTTTAATTCAGCTCCAAATAGTTTTACCAAACCATTTTTTGTATTGGCAATAACTCCATCTTCACCCGATTTGCTTTGTAAAACAACTGAAGCTTTAATTTGTTTTCCATCCCTTAATAATGATAACTCTATCTTATCCTTAGGCCTGTATTTACTAATTTGTTCTTGTACAGATGGACCCGAATTTACCTGAACTCCATTTATAGATATAAGAACATCACCCTCTTTAACACCAGCCCTATCTGCTGCTCCATCTCTGGCGACCTCTGCAATATATACTCCTGTAGTAGATTGCAAGCCTCTCTCTTTTGCTAATTCACCATCGATATCCAGCATTGATATTCCAAGTAAAGCTCTTTGAACAGTTCCAAAATCAATTAAGTCTTCAACAACTTTTTTTGCAATTGAAGATGGGACAGCAAATGAGTAGCCAGTATATGAACCAGTTCTTGAAGCTATAGCAGTATTTATACCCACTAAATTGCCTTTTGTATTAACCAAAGCTCCGCCACTGTTACCTGGATTAACTGCCGCGTCTGTCTGTATAAATGATTCAATCTTAAAATCCTCGCTCATACTAGGCATACTTCTAGCTTTTGCGCTCACTATACCAGCTGTTATTGTAGATCTTAAATTATACGGATTACCGATAGCAAGCACCCATTCTCCCAACCTGAGGGAGTCAGAATCTCCAAATGTTAGGTATGGAAGATTATCTGATTCAATTTTAAGCAGAGCAATATCTGTCACGGGATCATTTCCAATAAGTTTAGCATTATATGACTTATTATTTTCCATAGTTACCAAAATATCATCAGCTCCTTCAATAACGTGATTATTGGTAATAATAAATCCATCCGAAGTAATTATCACCCCTGAGCCAGAATTGACTTGGTTTTTTGGAGTCATTCCCGGGTTACTATAACCAAAAAAGAAGTCATATATTGTGAATGGTTGTTCTACACCCCTCTTAGTTACCTTTACGTGTACAACTGCCTTAACAGCAGTTTCAGCAGCAAAAGTAAAATCAGGATATAATTGGTCAGACAACGTAACATTGTGAATTGGTAATGAGGTGAGTTTGTCTGACTTAACTCCTTTTTCTTTGTCTGTTAGTTTAACAACTGCAAATGCTGTAAATCCGCTTACAAGTGCTGTAGCCAATAAATAAACAAATACTTTTTTCATACAATTCTGTTTTTTAAAAGCACTAAAATCAAATTATATGCCATAACTATTTTTTATTATCTTTGTTCAAAATTGAAAACATATGAAATTCGTTGTATCGAGCACTGAACTTCTTGCAAGACTTCAATCAGTTACCAGAGTTATATCATCAAAAAACTCACTCCCAATTCTTGATAATTTTCTCTTTATTCTTAAAGAGGGTACTTTGTCAATAACTGCTTCAGACCTAGAAACCACTCTTAAAACGAGTATGTCTATTGAAAATGTCTCTGAAGAGGGTGAAATTACAGTTCCTGCAAAGCTCTTGGTTGATTCTCTTCGAGAATTTGCAGATCAGCCTCTTGAATTCAAGACAAATGAAACTTATTCGATACTTGATATTACTTGGGCAACTGGTAATGCAAAACTTCCTTGCACAACTGCAGAAGACTATCCTGCAATACCTGAACTTGAAGATAGCTTTACAACAATAACTATAAATTCACATACTCTTTTAGAAGGTATTAACAGAACTCTTTATGCAACAGCAGAAGAAGAACTTAGGCCAGTAATGAATGGCATTTTCTTTGATATTGAAGAATCGGATTCTACACTTGTTGCTTCTGATGCTCATAAATTAGTTTGCTACACAAGACGTGACATAAAGTCAGAAAATAAGTCATCGTTTATACTTCCTAAAAAACCTGCGTCTGTTTTAAAAAATATTCTCAGTAAAGGGGATGAGGATGTTGTTATAAGATTTGACACAAGAAATGCAACTTTCATTTTTGAATCTTTTAATTTGGTCTGCAGGTTAGTTGAGGGTAATTATCCTGCATACAAATCTGTAATCCCAAAAAACAACACAAATAAACTTGTTATCAATAGACTTGATTTTTTAAACTCCGCAAGAAGAGTAGCGGTTTGCTCCAATCAAGCAAGTAGCCAAGTAAGATTAAAGCTCACATATAACACTTTAACACTTTCTGCTCAAGACTTGGACTTTTCAATATCCGCAAATGAGAACCTTATTTGCCAATATGAAGGTGACAATATGGAGATTGCATTCAAATCTACTTTTCTAATTGAAATACTAACAAATCTACCATACACAGATATTTCTCTTGAGCTATCAGATCCATCAAGAGCAGCATTAATTTTGGCAGCAGGACCTGTTGATCCTCAAGAGGAGATATTGGCACTTCTTATGCCAATGATGGTTAATGCTTAAATATTATTTTAAATGAAGCTTAATCTAAAGAATCCAATTATTTTTTTTGACATAGAGAGCACTGGACTTAATGTTGCATCAGACAGAATAGTTGAGCTAAGTGCTCTTAAAATTTTCCCTAACGGTGATCAAGAGCTCAAAACTAGAAGACTTAACCCAACAATATTAATCTCTCCTGAAGCACAGGCAATACACGGGATTTCAAATGATGATGTTAAGGATTGTCCAACATTCAAAGAAATTGCAAAGAGTCTATCAAACTGGATGCAAGGTTGCGATTTTGCAGGGTATAACTCAATAAAATTTGACATCCCAATGCTTGCAGAAGAGTTTCTAAGAGCTGGAATTGACTTTGACTTTAGGAAAAGGAAACTTGTTGATGTTCAAAACATTTTTCATAAGATGGAACAACGCACATTGGTTGCTGCATATAAGTTTTACTGTAATAAAAATCTTGAAAATGCCCACTCTGCTGAAGCAGACACTGTTGCTACATATGAAATATTAGAATCGCAACTTGATGTCTATTCCGAAACACTTGAAAATGATGTTGAATTTCTTTCAAAGTTTTCTACAAGAAGTAATTCTCTCGATTATGCAGGTAGAATAGTTATTAATGACAAAGAAGTCCCAGTTTTTAATTTTGGGAAACACAAAGGCAAACCTGTTTTTAATGTTTTCAGTAAAGAGCCTAGTTACTACTCCTGGATGATGAATGGAGACTTTACTCTTGACACAAAACAGGTACTCACAAAACTGTACAATGAATATTTTCATACTAAATGATTGTTCTGGAGAATTTTACTTTAAGCCTGACACAACCTTTTGCAAAGAAAATGCAGATTTTTATTTTCCTCATCATATTGAATTGCTCAAAATAGAGCCTTTAATAGCTACGAAAATTCTTAAAAGCGGCAAATTCATATCTTCACGTTTTGCGAATAGATATTACTCGAAAATTGACTTTGCTCTAAATATCTTTCACAATAAAATATTTCAAACGCCAATAACTATTTCAGAACTTACATTTTTTTCAGCCATAGACTCCTCTTTCTATTACTGTAGCAGTAATCAGTTGTTAGACATTTCTGAAGATTTGAATATAATCACTTTATTTAATAGACATAATACAACATCTATTAATTTAAATATTGATTTAGAAACTAAAATTAATCAGGCAATTGAAAAAATATCATCTTATATAACATTGAAAAGCGGAGATATAGTAGCCATATCTTTTGATTCCACAATTAATATTAAAAGAGGTGATAATATTAAAATGAGAGTAGGTTTCAGCAATGATAACTACGATGAAGTATTTGATTTTTTAATTAAGTAGGCAGCTGATTTGCCGGCCAAATTACCGGTTGAAAATGCAATTTGCAAATTATAACCTCCAGTATCACCATCTAAATCAATTACTTCTCCAGCAAAAAAGAGATTATTTATCGTTCTAGTTGCCATTGTTTTTGGCACAAGTTCATTAAGAGTAATTCCCCCGGAAGTAACTACACATCTTTCAAAACCTGTATACGATTCTACATTTATCTTCCAATTTTTTATCGTATCTACAATTAAATAAATCTCCCCAGGTAGCTTTTTGGATAGAATTTTTGATCTTCCAAGTTTAAGCTCTTCAATAAAGTAGGGGACCATCTGTGATGGTAATAATTTTTTTAAAATCAATTCAAGTGGAATGCGCACCTGATTTCCAAATTCTCGATCAATTCTGTTAATTAACTGTTCTTCAGTTAAAGCAGGTTTTAAATCAACAAGTAGAGTCACTCTGTTACCATCAGACATTGCTTTAACTGCCTTACGACTTATTCTAAGTCCTATTGGACCTTCAAAGCCATTATTAGTGAACTCAATATCCCCAAATTCTTCCTGCAGAATATCTTTTCCAACGAATAGCTTTGTTTGTACATTTTTAAGCAACAAGCCCTTTAGAGATAAATCAAAATTTACAGGTTTCATCGCAGTTAATGAGGGTAAAGTTTTATTTATGCCTAAACCTATTTGTTTAGCAAAATAGTGCCCATCACCAGTTGATCCAGTTAAAGGGTATGAGAGCCCCCCTGTAGTGACTATTAGTGCAGAAGTTTCAATCTCTTGAACTCCTTGTCCCGATTCTACTTTAACTTTATAGACTGAACCTTCATTTAAAACTATATCACAAACTCTTGAATTTAATTGAACTCTAACCTTAAGTCTTTCAATCTCTGATAATAAAGCCTTAACTATATCACTTGCTTTACCCGATGCTGGATAAGCTCGATCTCCCCTTTCGATAACAGTCTCAACTCCTATTTCATTAAAAAAATTCAAAACATCCTTGTTAGAAAATGTTTTAAACGCAATTTTAAAAAAACTCGGATTTGGATAAATATGTCTTGAAAATTCACTCCACTCTTTTGTATTTGTTAAGTTGCACCTTCCCTTTCCAGTTATTAGAATTTTTTTCCCTGCTTTCTCCATTTTTTCAAGGAGTAAAACTTTCATCCCCTCTCTAGCTGCTGATATTGATGCCATCATACCGGATGCACCTGCTCCTGCTATAATTATATCATATTTCTCCATTCTGCAAAGTAAACAAATATTGATAACTTTGTACAAATTGATTATTATGAAATTCTTTTCATTAGCCACTGCATTATTAGTTATCTTATATTCTTGTGACGGAGTTTCAAGTAATGTTTTATACGAAACCGGACCTGGTTGCGAATACGCCTCTTTTTTTGGACTAAAAACAGAAGGAGAAAATTCTGATATAATAATTAAATCTTCTGAAGGGAAGATGAGTCAGTGGATAACTCTTCCGCACAATAAAGATTATCAAAGAATTGTTTGTATGTCTACAAGTCATATTTCATATATAGAATCATTAGGCGAGAGCAAAAGAATTATCGGTGTTTCAGGTGGTCAATATGTTTCTAGCGAGTATATTCAATCAGGATTATCATCTGGTAGAATAGCCGATATTGGTTATGAAGGATCGTTAAACTATGAACTTCTGATTTCTATACAACCAGACCTAGTACTAACATATGGGATTGATGGTGAAGACAATCAATATATTGAGAAAATTAAACAGTTTGGCATTAATGTAATTTCACTTGGAGATTATCTTGAAAATCACCCGTTAGGGAAATTGGAGTATATTAAACTTTTTGGGAAGCTATTAAATAAATCTGAAGTTGCAGACTCCATTTATAATGAAACTAAGGATAGGTATATCAAACTTAAAGAGATAGTAAAGGACATCAGGATATCTAATGTTTTGATTAATGCTCCCTGGAAAGAGGTGTGGTATATTCCAGGAAAGAAGAGCTATATGAATATTCTAATTGAAGACGCTGGTGGGAAAACTCTTGGATCATCTGATGGCTCATCCTACACAAAACCATATAGCATCGAAGAGATATTTATCCTTTCTGCTAAGGCTGATGTATGGATAAATCCTAATTCCATCTCTTCAATGCTTGAGCTTTTATCCACGAACTCTTTATTTTCAGATATACCTCCAGTCAGACACAAAAAAGTATATAATAATATTAAACTAAGCACTCCCGGAGGAGGAAGTCAATTTTGGGAGAGAGGAGTAGTTGAGCCTGATATAATTCTTAAAGATCTAATATCAATTTTTCATCCTGAATTACTTAGTAATTATCAGCAAAAATATTATCTCCATCTTGACTGATTTTAAATAAAAAACACCCTAACAAAAGCTATGTTAGGGTGTCTAAAAAATAAAGGTTTTTAATAAACAGATGGAGTCACCTCTCCTGTTAATACTGAGAGTCCATTCATTGCTAATGCTGCCATTTCGTCTTCACCTGGATATATCTTAACGGGTGCAATAAAAGTAACCATTTCGGATATTTTTTCCATAAGTTTAGTGTTATATGCGATGCCTCCTGTAAGTAGTATAGCGTCTACCTTTCCTGAAAGAACTGCCGCTCCTGCTCCTATAGCTTTTGCTACATTATATCCAAATGCATCAGATATAAGTGTGAAATGCTCGTCTCCCTCAGAGACTCTCTTCTCAACTTCATTAAAAGAATTAGTACCAAGGTGAGCAACTATTCCACCCTCTCCGGTAATCATCTTTTTAATTTGAGAGAAATCGTATTTGCCAGAAAAACAGAGTTCTGCTAAAGCTAAGGCTGGAAGTGTTCCAGATCTTTCCGGAGAGAATGGGCCTTCTCCATTTAGAGCATTGTTAACATCAATTACACGACCATTTCTATGAACACCTACTGAAACACCTCCTCCAAGATGAACAACTATAAGATTAAGATCTTCATACTTCTTACCCTCAGAATTTGAGTAGATCTTTGCAATTGCCTTTTGATTAAGAGCGTGGAAAATTGAGACTTTAGGTAGAAGTGGGTGACCACTAATCCTAGCAATAGGTTCAAGTTCATCTACTACAACAGGATCTGCAATGTATGCTTTACAGTCACCTGACTCTTTTGCCAGATTTGAGGCTATAAGTCCACCCAGATTGCTAGCGTGTTCACCTGATACTCCTTTTGTCAAGTCTTCAATCATTCTCCTATTTACCTCATAAACACCAGATTTAATTGGTTTAAGCAACCCTCCCCTACCAACAATAACAGAAAGTTCTTGAAGTGATATGCTATTATCAGAAAGAGCTTTTAAAATTGCATCTTTTCTGAATTCGTACTGGTCTGAAATTTTTTGAAATTTGACTAAATCTTCGGTTGAGTGTCTTAAAGTGTGGGTGAAAATTTGCTTGTGATCTTCAAAAACAGCGATTTTTGTTGAAGTTGATCCAGGATTTATTGCCAATATTTTGTATCCCATTGTTATTTAGCAGTTAAAGCCGCCAAGGCGATTGAATTAAGTTTTGTATCAATACTATCTGCCCTACTAGAAAGCACGCAAGGAGCCTTTGCTCCAGCTACAATCGCAGCTTGACGACTACCAGTACAAAGTTGTGAATTAACCTTATAGAAAACATTTGCAGACTCAAGGTTAGGGAATACCAGACAGTCAGCATCACCTGCAACTGGACTAACCAATTTTTTAACAGCGCACGCCTCGGCAGAAATTGCAACATCCAATGCAAGTGGTCCATCCACAAAACAGCCAGAAATTTGACCTCTGTCTGCCATTTTTGAAATTATTGCAGCGTCAACACAAGCTTGCATTCCAGGTAACATTTGTTCTGTTGCCGCAATTAATGCTACTTTTGGTTTCTGAATACCCAGTGCTTGAGCAGTCTTTACTACATAATTTGTAATTGCAATTTTCTGGTTAAGGTCTGGTGCTGGAATTACAGCGATATCACCTAATACTAGTAATTTGTGATATTGAGTATTGAACATTACAGTAACGTGACTTAATACAGCCTTTGGAGGAAGCAATCCACGTTCTTTATTCAGAATTGCTCTCATATATTTATCTGTACTGCAAAGTCCCTTCATCAGAATATCTCCCTCTCCGGAATTAACTAAATCAACTGCCATAGAGACGGCTTTTAACTCATCATCATTAGGTACAATTCTAAAAATTGATGGATCAATATTCTCTTGTGCGCAAACCTGACGAATCATCTTTTCATCACCAACTAAAGTAGCCTCAACTATCCCTGCCTCTACTGCTAATTTTGCAGCATTAATCGTATGGTCATCAACAGCCCACGCCGCAATTAGACGTTTTTTTGGCATTGATCTGAGTTTGTCGTAAATCTGTTCAAACGTGGTAATCATATGAGTTATATTTTAATAATTTATACAAGTTTCATTGTGTCCTGAGCAATTACAAGCTCTTCATTTGTTGTAACTGTAGCAATTTTTACCTTTGAGGATTTCTTAGTAAGTATAACATCTTTACCTCTGACACCATTATTTGCTTCTTTATCAAACTCTACGCCAAGATATTCAAGATGAGTTCCTACCATCTCTCTAATATGAGGATCATTTTCACCGATACCGCCAGTAAATACGACAAGGTCGCAACCATTCATTACTGCAGTATATGATCCAATATACTTAAGCACCCTGTAGTATAAAAGATTTAAAGTCAGGATTGCTCTCTTGTCACCTTGAGAAGCTGCATTTTCAATATCTCTTGCATCTGATGATTTTCCAAATACTCCAAGAAATCCGCTTTTTTTGTTTAGCAAAGCGTTAACACCTGCAGCATCCAATTTCTCTCTTTCCATTATATAAGTAATAATACCAGCATCAAGATCTCCACTTCTTGTACCCATTATTAATCCTTCTAGAGGAGTAAATCCCATTGATGTATCCAGAGAGTGGCCATTCTTAATAGCTGTTATTGAGCTTCCGTTTCCAAGATGGCAAGTGATAACCTTTGAGGTTTCAAAATCAATGCCAGCCAAGTCACAGGCTTTTTTGGCTACGAATTTGTGACTTGTGCCATGAAATCCATATCTTCTAATTTTATGCTCAGTATAATATTCATAAGGTATAGCATACATATATGCATAATCAGGCATTGTTTGATGGAACGATGTATCAAATACAGCTACTTGAGGAACCAGAGGCATTAAAGTATTAACTGCCTCAATACCTAAAAGGTTAGCTGGATTATGAAGGGGAGCAAGTTCACATAGTTGTTTGATCCCATCAATTACTTTCTGATCAATCAAAGTACTCTCTTTAAAGAGTTCACCTCCGTGAGCAACTCGATGGCCAACTGCATTAATCTCAGACAGAGCTTTAAGCACACCAAGTTTATCGTCAACTAAAATATCAAGTACTTTTTTGATACCTACTGTATGGTTTGGTATAGGTGTTTCAGTTTCAAATTTGTCTCTTCCATCTACTCTATGAGATAAGATACCCATATCAAGTCCAATACGTTCTACCAAACCTTTAGCTAGCAGTTTATATTGTGATTCACTGTGCATATCAAGCACCTGATACTTTAGGGATGAACTCCCGCAATTCAATACTAGAATGATCATTACAATTATCTATTTATAAATTTGTTTAAATTTCATCTAAAATCGTGCAAATATAGCAAATACAGCCTCATTTTAGTTATAAATTATCATATATTTCAACTATATAACTAAAAATAATGAGAAGAAGACCTCCTTTATTGAAAGCCTCCTTGTCTTATCTTACTGGTATCATAACTGCCTCCATAATGATGCCTAGTTTTAACCTTTTAGTAGTTACAGCTACCAGCTCTATAATTGCTTTAACTGCAATTTACTATTTTCATTACTGTAATCAATTCGCTTCAAAAGAATTATTTAGTAAAAGAGTTCTTCTTGCAACCTCAGTTATATCATTTTTCCTTTTAGCTCAATTAAATCTAAGTTTAAGTGGATACCATTACAAAATTACAAAAATTACTTCAATTCCTTCTGGGAAAATTAAATATGCAGAACTAACAATTGAGGAGATTTGGAGAAAAGAGAAGAGTCAAATAACAGTAGTTGCATTTTACTTAAAATACAATGAAAAAATTAGTTTGAAAATCAACAATTTTAAAGATGAAGTTTCTATTGGAGATACTATCAGGGGAAAAATTTATGTTTATCCAGTGAAAAGAGATTCTTCAAATATGAGATATTTACGTTATTTAGCTTTAAATGATATATACTCTCTTGGTTATCTATATAATGGTTCTTTTACGTTACATAAATTATGTAGTAACCACAACAAAAGACTATATAAAAAGCTTAAAACTAATTTTATCGCAAAAATTAAAGAACTTATAAAAGACGAAGATAGATCCTCTGTTATAATTGCACTGACAACCGGATTCAAAGGAGAGTTGAAACGAGAGACTGCCAGGTCATTTTCAAAGTCAGGTTCAATGCATTTAATGGCTGTATCTGGTTTACACGTTGGATTTATCTATCTGTTTTTAAGTAGCATATTGTTTATTTTTGGAAACACTAAATGGATTAAGCTAGCAAGATGTATAATTATTCTTGGGTTTATCTGGTCCTATGCACTATTTACTGACTTGCACTCCAGTATAGTGAGGGCATCATTAATGATAAGTTGTTTGGAAATTTCAAAAATTAGTGGTAGAAATAGTAATAGCTTAAATAATTTAGCCTTCGCCTTTCTTCTTATATGTATATTTAATCCATTATCATTTTTTGAAGCGGGATTCAAGCTCTCATTTATTGCAACACTTTCTATAATTATTATTAACCCAAAAATTCAACGTTGCTTTAATTCAAACATAAAAATCGTTAAACATATTTGGAAAAGCATATCATTATCTCTTAGTTGTCAAATAGGAACACTTCCATTAACAATCATATATTTTGGATATATACCGGTCTATTTTATGGTTTCAAACCTTCTAACAATACCGTTAAGCGCTATGGTAATTATCTCTACTGCTTTAGTCATAGCAACTGAAGGATCTCTATTTGAAACAGTTGGGTTAACACTATTGAATAACTCAAGTGGAGCATTAATTTGGATTGTTAAGAGTATTGAATCACTCCCTTATGCTACAATAGAAATTAAATAGCGGCAGCAATAAGTATCACTGAAACAATTGCAATCGCAACACCCACCCATTGTCTGTTAGTAAATTTTTCTTTAAAGAAAAGCACACCGGAAAGTGCCGTTAGCATAACAACGGCAGCATTATGAACAGGAAAAACAACAGAACCACCCATAAGCCCAACGTTAACAAGGATCATCTTAGAAACTAAAAAATTAAAGATCCCCATTACAGATCCCCATATTATTGGCTTAAAAGAGAGCTTTGATTGAGGTTGATTCTTGGATAGATCTATTATAATAGTTATCACTCCAATAAGTGAGGCTGTTGCAAAAATGCCCATTAGAAAAATCTCTTGAGGAGAATTAATGTTTATAAATTTTTTATTTACAACCTCCATTGATGTATCTATTAATCCCGAAACAATAAATACAGAAAGTGGGAGATACAATGCTTTTAGACTCACTCTCTCATTTTTACCTTTAAAAAGGATCAGGAAAAAAGAGATAAGAGCGAGCAGAATCCCTGTAAGTTTGAAAAGTAGACTGTCGTTCTGGTTTAAATAAAAGATTCCAACTAGTACTGGTATGACAACTGCCATTTTATTAAGTGCCGTTGTAATTCCGATACCTGCTTTTATTGTTGAAAACGACATAATTATAAATGAGAAGATAAACAAAAAGCCAACCCAGAGTGACGAAAAGAAAAGTGGCTTTGTCATAGCTGCAACTGCGACACTAAAGGGTTCTCCATAACTAAGTGCGGTCAATAGAAATGCAATTATATAATTTATTGTTATTGCCTGATACATATTTAGATTTTTGGCATTTATTATCTTTAAAGATAAAAACATCCCAATCGCAAATAATATGTGAATTATCAAGTATATAGTATTCATATAACAACTGTAATAAAATATTCTGCGAAGATAAAATTTAAATTACTTACTTTTGTCTCCTTCATTTCAAATAAACAATTATGGGCGGACTTTTTGGAGTTATTTCTAAGGAGAGGTGTGCAACCGATCTATTTTATGGTACCGATTATCATTCGCACTTAGGTACAAGAAGGGGTGGAATGGCTACCAGAAACTCAGAAGGGCATTTTTCAAGATCGATACACAATCTTGAAAACTCTCACTTTAGAGCAAAATTTGAAGATGAACTTAAAAAATTTGATGGCAACTCTGGTATTGGAGTGATTAGTGACACAGACCCTCAACCAATGATTTTAAATTCTCATTTAGGGAAATTTGCTATTGCTACTGTTGGCAAAATCATTAACATAGAGGAGTTGGAAAATATGCTCATTGAAAAGGGGCGAAACTTTACTGAACTGAGTTCCGGTAAAACAAATCCAACGGAGCTTACATCAATATTGATAACTGAGGGTGAAAATTTCATTGATGGTATAAGAAATGCTCAGAACTCAATAAGAGGATCCTCTTCTTTGCTTATACTTTGTTCAGATGGGATTATTGCATCTAGAGATAAATATGGGAGGACACCTCTAATTATAGGCAAAAAAGATGGAGCCTACTCTGTTGCATCAGAAACCTGTGCATTTCTTAATTTGGGTTATGAAGATGAATATTACATTGGACCAGGAGAGATTGTTCTGATAACTGAAAATGGTTACAGGCAACTTGCTCCTCCTGGTAATAAAATGCAAATATGCTCATTTCTGTGGGTATACTATGGTTATCCAACTAGCTCTTATGAAAAAATTAATGTAGATGATGTACGTTATTCGCTTGGATATCTTCTTGGCGAGAAAGATAATACAGAGCTTGACATATCGTCTGCCATACCCGATTCTGGCACGTGTATGGCAATCGGATTTGCAAGTGGCAAAAAAATCCCATATAGATGCGCCATAGTTAAATACACTCCAACTTGGCCCAGAAGTTTTATGCCCTCTGACCAGGCTGTTAGAAACCTAGTGGCAAAAATGAAACTGATTCCAAATAAGAGTCTTCTCAGGGAGAAAAAAATCGCATTTTGTGATGATTCAATTGTAAGAGGCACCCAACTTGGAGACAATGCAAAAACATTAATTGATTATGGTGCGAGGGAAATCCATATTAGAATAAGTTGCCCACCCCTAGTTTATCCTTGCCCTTTTTTGAATTTCTCAGCTTCAAGATCACCTTTGGAATTGATTACTAGAAGATTTATCCAACAAAAAGAGGATGCACACGATAAAAATCTACATCTATATTCTGACAACACTACTGAAGAGCATAAAGAGATGATTGAATTCATCAGAAAAGAGTTAAAACTATCTAGTCTTCAATTTAATACAATTGATGATCTCATTTCATCGATAGGACTTGACAAATCAGCTATTTGCACTCATTGCTTTGATGGTAGCAGCTTTGGAAATTAGTAATAAAATGATGTAAAATTTTGGTGTTTAAGATTTTTAATTATCTTTGTTATGCATAATTAAAATTTCTTAACCTTATTCACTTCGGTTCTTATGAACATCTTTGTTTCAAGTTTGAGTTTCCGCGCTAAAAAAGAAGATTTAGCCGAACTTTTCGCTCCTTATGGAGAAGTTATATCTGCCAGGATAATTTTCAATCGCGAAACTCGTCGCTCAAAAGGCTACGGATTCGTTGAAATGCCAAATGAATCAGAGGGCAATGCTGCAATAGCTGCACTGAATGGCTCTGAACATATGGGTCGTACAATTAATGTTGCTGTTGCAAATGAAAGGCCACCCAGAGAAGAGTAGATTATATTTTAAACTAAAAAAGGAGGGTGATTTGTCACCCTCCTTTTTTAGTTTAATTAGCAGATTAGTCTACAAGATTCATTTCACTAATCAGATGACCTGCACCTGCAACCTTATCAATTACAAATAAAACGTATCTAATATCAAGTGAAATATTCCTACATACATCAGGATCATAAACTATATCACTCATTGTTCCTTCCCAAACTCGGTCAAAATTAATCCCAATAAGATTACCTTGAGCGTTGATTACAGGACTACCTGAATTTCCTCCTGATGTATGATTTGAAGCTACAAAACAAACAGGAACTGTACCATTAACAGACCACCTGCCAAAATCCTTTAATTTATACACATCCCTAAGTTTCTGAGGAATATTATAATCGTATATTTCTGGATTATCCTTTTCCATAATCCCATCTAAAGTTGAATAATAATTGTAATAAATTGCATCAGATGGGCTGTATCCTCTTACTTTACCATAAGTAATTCTTAGTGTAGAATTTGCATCAGGGTAGAAATCTCTATTTTTATCAAACTCCATTTGTCCTCGCATATATC
Organism: Bacteroidales bacterium; assembly: GCA_028700975.1. Classification (GTDB taxonomy): domain Bacteria; phylum Bacteroidota; class Bacteroidia; order Bacteroidales; family UBA932; genus Bact-08. The sequence continues at coordinate 30,354 of JAQVRQ010000006.1, forward strand.
TTCTATATAAAAGAGATAATTTTGAATTATAATTGTCAAGTTGAGGTTTTATATTGGAATTGAAATGATCACTAAACTTAAGATAAAATTCAAATGCAGGGTCGTTTGCAAGTGTCTTTAAATCAATTCCATCCCCAATTTGTTTTTCTAACTTCTCTTTTGAGGCAAATATTGAATTTGAAAAAATATTTTCAACGATATTATCCGTAGATTCAAATTTTTCTATTAATTGATTAAAATAAAGCGGCTGAAAATCCTTAGGTACATTTCTGTCATACTCTTTTAAAAGAGCTTTAAATGATCTTTTGTCAATTACTAAATGATAATCTTTGAAGTATCTTTCAACAATTTCAAGAATATTTTTATCACTTATCTCTTTGGACATTTTTGAATTTCTAATAATTGCTCCTCTGATAGTTCCCGCGAATTTGATAATTTCATTTGCGTTAATGGCTTCGGCTTGGTAGTCGTTTGCAAATGAATATGGTTCTATCATTTTATATATTACAGCAAGAGAGTCAATTAAACCTTTATATTCACTTTTTGAGGATGCCCATAATGAAAATCGATCTTCAAAAGCTTTTTTAATATTAACAGTATTCATTTTTTTGATTCCCTTTGCCTCTCCTTGCCACTTTTTCCAAGCATTAGCAACTGAAGCATTTTTTGAAGCATATTTAATCCGTACCTCTTGACTTGAGGACATTTCATCCTTTTGAATATTAAGTCTAAGAGTTCTCAAATTTATTTTATGTGGATTTGAAACATCAGAGACATATCTAACAGCTTCACTATGCAAATATTCTTGTGTTCTACCGGGGAAACCATATACAAGTGTAAAATCGCCCTCTTTAACTCCAGATGTTGATATTGAGAAAAATTTCTTTGATTTATATGGAATATTTTCGGCTGAATATGGGGCTGGTTTATTATCTTTTCCTGCGTAAATTCTAAAAAGAGAGAAGTCGCCGGTGTGTCTTGGCCACATCCAATTATCCGTATCACCACCAAATTTACCTATTGAAGATGGTGGAGCACCAACAAGTCTTATATCTGTATATGTTTCGTAAACAAAAAGGAAATATTGATTTCCATAATAAAGGGCTTCAACTCTTGCATCATAGTGATTTCCCCTTTTAGCATCTTCTATTAAAAGAGAAGAATTTTTCTTAATTATATCAGCTCTATCATTCTCATTCGTTTTTTTATTGATTCCTTTAAATACTTTGGATGAGACATCTTCCATCCTGACTAGAAATCTTACAGTCAATCCTTTATTAGGCAATTCATTCTCTCTGCTCATAGCCCAAAAGCCATCCTTTAAATAGTCATTTTTGACACTACTATGAGATTGAATTTGACCAAAGCCACAATGATGGTTTGTTATTAAGAGTCCGTCAGAAGAGATCAATTCTCCTGTGCAACCTCCCCCAAAATGAACTATAGCATCCTTCAATGATGCGTTATTAATATCATACAAATCCTTTGAAGTAAGCTTAAACCCATTTTTCTGCATATCGGGAAGTCGGTCTTTAATAAGTGATGGCAACCACATTCCTTCATCTGCTCTGATAGATATGAATGACATTGAAAATAACAGAGTGATTAATAAAATTCTCTTCATTCGTTATTGATTATTATAATTAGACATTAATTACAAACTTACGAAATTTTCTTACTTTTGAAGAAAAGAGAACTTATGAATCAGTTGGGAAAATATATAGCAGGTATTGCTGGAGCACTTATTATTATGTTTCTTGCGTGGATTTTTGCAGATATTCTAATATACATTCTAATATCAGCAATCCTCTCTCTTATAGGTAAACCTCTAATGAGCCATATCTCAAGTATAAAGATTAAGGGTCACTCTATAAATATCAATCTCTCTGCCTCAATTACTCTTATAGTAATTCTAGGATTATTCTTTAGTTTCTTCTTCTTTGTGGCACCATTGGTTGGCGATTTGATTGGATCTGTAAGATCAATGGATATGAATACTTTGAATGAAAAGATTGGGATTCCACTATCAACTTTCAACAATTACTTACTAGAGACCTTTCCTGGTCTAACCGCTGAGTTTAAAATTGAAAACATAATATTCAATGAGTTCAAAAATCTCATTAACGCAGAGACTATTACAAATTTCTTCACATCAATAACTTCGTTTGTCTTTGATTTTGCAATAGGTGTTTTCATTGTCTCTTTTATAACCTTTTTCTTTTTAAAAGAGAAAGATATGTTTTCAAATATGGTTCTTGCCCTCTTTCCTGATAAATATGAAACAAATGTTAAAAGAGCACTAAACTCCGTTTTCAACCTCTTAGCAAGATATTTTATTGGAATATCACTAGAGACTGTCCTTATAACCCTTCTAAATGGACTTGGTCTTTACTTTATTGGTGGAGTTCACTTTTCTTTGGCAATTGTTTTGGGGTTAATCTCGGGTATATTGAATGTAATCCCTTACATTGGACCTTGGCTTGGTGGAATAATTGGAGTACTTATTTCGATGACAGAAATTGGGCTAAATATTCCAGACGCTGGTATGGTAATCATTACATTGGCTCTTATTTTCTTCATAACACATATGATTGATGTTTTCCTCTTCCAGCCATATATATACTCAAATAGTGTCCAAGCTCATCCTCTTGAAATTTTTATAGTTATATTAATTGCTGCTAGCATTGGTGGAATAATTGGTATGCTTGTCGCCATACCTGCCTACACAGTTATTAGAGTCTTTGCAAAGGAATTCTTCTCAAACTTTAAACTTGTTCAGAAACTTACTGAGAAAATTGAATAAAAAAGAGGATGACCATATATTGATCATCCTCTTTATATTATTGAGAAGAGATATTACTCCCTATTTGCTTCAAAAATGGCATTGTACTTATCATATCCAGCTTTAAAATTTTCTCCCTTTTCACGGAAACGGAAATAAATATTCTTCAAATACTCTGCAACGATAGCTTTAACATCTGCATCTTGAGCTACATTATAAGCATTTTCAAATGGTTCAATAGCAAGTTCTAGATATTGCTCTAATTGCTTAACCATCTCTTCGTATTTTTTGTCGTCCATTTCATCTGCAGCTTTTGTTTGAAGATCTACAGCTGTATCGTAATAGGTTGTTCCTACTGCAAACGAACCAAATACATAGTTAGGGTCAACTTCTACTGATTTATTAAAACTTTCAATCGCTTTTTCCATATTGTTAAGCTTCTTCCAAACATTTCCTTCAGCATAGTATAGAGAAGCATTTGTTGGTTCATTCTCCTGTGCTTTTCTAATTAAATCAAGTACCTTATTTGGATCATCATTAGTCTCTAGATAAAGATTAATAAGCGAAACCAAAATACTTTGATTTAGTGGGTATTTTGTAAATCCTGCAAGTAAAACATCTTTTGCCTTGTCTGGATTTTCAATATTTTTATATGCTTCCGAAAGATTTGAAAAAAGATCTCCGTTGGAATCAAAATTGTAAGAAAGAGCTAGTTCAAAAAACTTGATTGCTCTTTGGTAGTCGCCATACATATTAGCAGTTAAACCAGTATAATACATCATTGTCGTATCTGGATTGTTAATCAGTGGGTTAACGCTTATCAATGAGGAAACTTCAAAATTTGCGGATGCCGACTTAAAATCACCAAGGGTATAACTATTCATCCCTTCATTGTAGTAGCGAATCTTAAGTTGAGCAAGTCTGTCTGCAATATCTTTATTTTTTGAACCATTTGCGGTCTCAACTGCCTTGTCTAAAGACTCCATTGATTTTTTTAACAAATCCCCTTCCATATAAGGTTTCGTAATTACCCAAGCAGCAAGAGAACCGTCAGGTCCGTAGTAAAGATCCTTATCTGCATAAGAATCTACATTATAATCTTCTCCGTTTACTTTTTTAGTTTCAGAGGATATAATTCTCTGATCTTTTAGAACGACTTTAAGCTCCAATTGAGATGCTCCAAGCCAAATTGTTTTTACTGGTGCATCATAGATTGAAGAATAAGCATCTGACATTTTCAGCCAAGTTGTTGGATTAGTGGCTCTCTTTGGATTCGAAGCATCCTTCTGTGCCTTTTCAAGATCCTTTATTGCTTTTTCTGCATCTTTGTTTTGAGCGCCCAGCGAAATTGATAATATCAATGTAAGGGCTAATAGTAATTTTTTCATTGAGATTTCGATAATTTGATTAATCGTAAATATTATTTTTGTTTATTCTTCAGTTTCTACAGGTTTCTCTTCACTTTTATTTACTCTACACACAGCTGCTATCATATCTCCCTCTCTAAGGTTAATAAGCTTTACACCTTGTGTTGCTCTACCAGCTACCCGTATATTTTCTACCGCAACTCTAATAGTAATTCCGGATTTATTAATAATCATAAGATCGTTTTCATCCGTAACATCTTTAATAGCAATAAGTGAACCAGTTTTATCGGTTATATTTATTGTTTTAACGCCTTTTGCACCTCTGCTAGTTATCCGGTAGTCTTGTAAATCTGATCTTTTACCATATCCATGTTCACTAACTACTAATATATGCTTCTCATCACTATTGTTATCTGTAGTATCTACACAAATCATACCAATTACATCATCGTCTTCTGAGATGTTAATTCCACGTACTCCAGAGGCTGTTCTTCCGATTGCTCTAACATTCTCTTCTTTAAATCTCACACATTTTCCCTCTCTTGCTGCAAGTAGTATATCGCAATTACCATTTGTAAGTACTGCTTCAAGCAATTCGTCGTTATCACGAATCGTAATAGCATTTACTCCATTTGTTCTTGGTCTTGAATAGGCCTCAAGTGAAGTCTTTTTAACGATACCCTTTTTAGTAGCTAAAATTATGAAATTTGAATTAATGTACTCTTCGTCATTAAGTTTCTTTACATTAATATATGCTTTAACTTTATCTTCAGGGTCAATATTTAGAACATTCTGAATAGCTCTTCCTTTTGAAGCTTTTGAGCCTTCTGGTACTTCATAAACCTTTAGCCAGAAACACCTTCCCTTTTGTGTAAAGAAAAGCATAGTACTATGCATATTTGCAACATAAATATGTTGGATAAAGTCTGCGTCACGTGTAGTACTGCCCTTTGCCCCTACTCCACCTCTATTTTGTATTCTGTACTCTGCCAGAGGGGTTCTTTTAATATATCCTAGATGTGAAATTGTAATAACTACATCCTCATCAGGATAAAAATCTTCTGGATTAAATTCTTCTGCAGATGGCTGAATTTCTGTTCTTCTTGTATCTCCAAACTTTGCCTTAAGTTCGGCCAGTTCATCTTTAATTATTTGCATTTGCAAACTAAGATCTGCAAGTATCTCTTTAAGGTGATTGATGATTTTGGTAAGTTCATCGTACTCAGCTTGTAACTTTGATCTTTCAAGACCAGTAAGTTGCCTGAGTCTCATCTCAACTATTGCTGTAGCCTGAACATCTGAAAAAGCGAATCTTTCAATAAGCCTGTTTTTTGCCTCGTCAACAGTTTTTGACTCCCTTATCAGTGATATTATTTCATCAATATGATCCAGAGCTTTCAAAAGAGCCTCCAGAATATGTGCCCTTTTCTCTGCCTGTTCAAGTTCGTGTTTAGCCCTTCTAACAACTACATCGTGTCTGTGACGCACAAAGTATTTTATTATTTGTTTAAGGTTAAGTAATCTAGGCCTACCATCAACCAGAGCTATATTATTGACAGAAAAACTTGATTGTAATTGTGTATACTTATACAGAGTATTAAGTACAACATTAGCAACAGTACCTATCTTTAATTTAATGACAATTCGCATACCCTTCCTGTCGCTCTCGTCATTAATATATGCAATGCCCTCAACACGTTTCTCCTCAACAAGCTCTGCAATTTTCTCGATGAGCTCACGTTTGTTTACCATATAAGGTATTTCTGAAACAACAATGGTCTCTCTTCCGCTATCACTTACTTCAATTTCTGTTTTAGCTCTTACTACAACCTTACCCTTACCTGTTTCAAAGGCGTCCCGAATTCCCTGCATTCCTATAATAGTACCGCCTGTTGGGAAGTCTGGCCCTTTAATATATTGAAGAATTTCATCTATTGTAATCTCATTATTGTCTATGTAGGCTGAAATGGCATCAACCACCTCAGAGAGATTATGCGGAGGCATATTAGTTGCCATACCGACAGCTATACCCGATGCACCGTTTAAAAGTAGTAAGGGTGCCTTTGCAGGAAGTACTGTTGGTTCTTGAAGAGAGTCGTCAAAATTTAATTTAAAGTCAACAGTATTTTTATCAAGATCTGCGAGCACCTCTTCAGCAATTTTTTTAAATCTGGCTTCAGTATATCTCATTGCTGCAGCAGAGTCTCCGTCTATAGAGCCGAAGTTACCCTGTCCGTCAACTAGCATATATCTCATACTCCACTCTTGGGCCATTCTTACCATAGCCTCGTATACACTTGAATCACCGTGTGGGTGAAACTTTCCCAGTACTTCACCGACTATACGAGCAGACTTCTTATAAGAGGCCCCGGAAGTAAGTCCAAGTTCGGACATTCCAAAAAGCACTCTCCGGTGAACTGGTTTTAATCCATCTCTCACATCAGGTAGTGCACGCGAAACAATCACAGACATCGAATAGTCGATGTATGCGCTCTTCATTTCGTCCTCTATATTAATTTTGATTATTCGTTGGTTATTTTCAGGCTCTTGTATCATTGTTACTTGTTCTTTCCTTCAAAAAAATGAGGTGTAAAATTAGGAATAAAAAATAGATTGAACAAATTGAAATTCTATTTGTCTAAATTGAGTAAATTTGCACATTATTCTATAATTACACGATGAATCTTATACTATCAAACGAACTGAACGAGATTATCTCATATAGCAGAGAAGAGGCTATGAGGATGGGAAGCTACACAATTGGGGTTGACCATCTGATAATGGGTATAATAAGACACCAGGATAATGCTGCCTTCGAGGCAATTAATAGTTTTGGCATAAATCACAAGGTCCTTAAAACAAAAATTGAAGAGCAGTTAAAAAGTGGACAAGTTGTACCTTTTGATCAAGCTGAAAAACTAAATTTATCAAAAGGCGCCGAAAATGCACTTAAGATAATGTATCTTGAAGCACGCTCTTTAAAAGAATCAAAACCAGGTCCTCTGCACCTTTTTCTATCAATTTTAAGAAGCGATGAGGGTGTTGGTATGGCCATTCTGAGGGAACACAATATGACTTACGAAAGAGTTAAAGATCTTGTTAAAGGTAAAGATCCATCTAAGCCTATATCCGGCCCTCAATTCGAAGAGACATATAATATGGGTCAAGAGGGAGATGGAGAAGGAAGGATTAGATCAGTAAAATCCGTAAAATCTCAAAGTGACACTCCAGTTCTTGATAGTTTTGGATTTGATCTTACTGCTGCAGCTACTGAAGGCAAGCTAGACCCTGTAGTTGGGAGAGACAAAGAGATTGAAAGACTAGCTCAAATTCTTGGAAGGCGAAAAAAAAATAATCCTGTTCTGATAGGCGAGCCGGGAGTAGGAAAATCTGCTATTTCAGAAGGTCTTGCACTAAGGATTGCTCAAAAAAGAGTATCACGAGCTCTGTTAAATAAAAGAATTATCACTCTTGATATTGGTTCTATTGTTGCTGGAACAAAATATAGAGGGCAGTTTGAAGAGAGGATGAAATCCATCCTAAGTGAAATAACTAAAAACCCAGACATTATTCTCTTTATTGATGAACTTCATACACTAGTAGGTGCTGGTGGTGCTTCTGGCTCCCTCGACGCAGCTAATATGCTCAAACCAGCCCTTGCACGAGGAGAAATTCAGTGCATAGGAGCTACAACTTTGGATGAATACAGGGAATTTATTGAAAAAGATGGAGCATTAGAGAGAAGGTTTCAAAAAATAATGGTTGATCCCACCGATTTTAATGAGACTCATATCATACTTCAGAACATAAAAGAAAAATATGAAAAGCACCATAATGTAAAGTATACAGATGAGGCTTTAATTGCCTGCATAAGGCTCTCCCAGAGATACATTACAGACAGATGCCTTCCTGACAAGGCCATTGATGCACTTGATGAGGCTGGATCAAGAGTGCACCTGATGCACCTTAAGGTTCCGGATTTTATTTCATCAATAGAAAAAGAGATTGAACCTATTAGACTAGAAAAACGCTTAGCTGTAAGCCAAAGTCAATATGAAACAGCAGCTAAATTAAGAGATTTGGAGAAACAGAAGATTGAAGAGCTAGAACTAGCACAGAAGTCGTGGAACGAAGAGCAAAACCTTCATCCACAAGTTGTTGATGAGAATGACGTAGCAGAGGTCCTATCAATGATTACGAGCGTACCTATTCAAAAACTTGCAGAAAAAGAGGGTGACAAGCTTTCAAAAATGGGAATTAACCTAAAAAAACGAATAATTGGGCAGGATGAAGCTGTAGACAAAATTGTAAGGGCAATTCAACGTAACCGAGCGGGACTAAAAGACCCTAACAAACCCATAGGCAGTTTTCTATTCTTAGGACCAACTGGAGTCGGAAAAACTCAATTAGCAAAAATTCTTACTGAGTATCTTTTTGACTCTGTTGATAACCTTATAAGAATTGATATGAGCGAATATATGGAAAAATTTGCCGTTAGCAGACTTATCGGCGCCCCTCCAGGTTATGTCGGTTATGAGGAAGGAGGACAGCTAAGTGAAAAGGTTAGAAGAAGGCCATATTCAGTTATTCTGCTTGATGAAATTGAGAAGGCCCATCCTGACATATTCAATCTTCTTTTACAGGTTATGGATGAAGGAAGATTAACTGATAGCAATGGAAGACACATTGACTTCAGAAATACCCTAATGATTTTAACATCGAACATTGGCAGTAGAGAGGTTAAAGATTTTGGAGCCGGACTTGGATTTTCAAATTCTACTAAAAGAAACATAAACGATAATACTAAGCACGTAATTGAAAAGGCACTAAAGAAGACCTTCTCTCCTGAATTTCTTAACAGACTGGATGAACAAATTCTTTTCAATACTTTAGGAAGAGAAGACCTGTGCAAAATTATTGATATTGAACTAGATGAACTTTTGAAAAGAATTGAGATGGCTGGTTATACTCTTACTATAACTGATAAAGCAAAACAGTTTGTTGCAGAAGAGGGTTATGATCCTCAATTTGGAGCAAGGCCTCTAAAACGTGCAATACAGAGAAACATCGAAGATTTAGTTGCAGAAGCAATTATCAGTGGTCAATTCAAGCAGGGAGATAAACTCCTTATAGATGTTAAGGAAGAATTAACAGATAAGGAATCTCTTAAGAAACTTCAAGTTTCCTTGAGTTATTAATTGATAATAATTCTCATTAATAAAATCCGGAGAGATCTCTTTCAAGTCTCGCCGGATTTTTTTTATACTAATCCTTTCAAAATTGTTTTTATCAACTAAGTAGTCTAAATCTTTACGTGTTGGTTGCTGAGTAAAACCGAGTTTTATATAAGAGTTTCCACTAGACCAATCTGCGTCACAATATGTCATTATCTCTTCTGGACTAACTTCATTTACAAAATGAGTCAACAATTTACCCATACCTCCAGAAACCCTAACACCTTTTGCATTTGCGTATCTAACCCATTCATATGATTTAAGAGACAACTCTTCTCTTTTCATCACTCTTGGTAACGAAAAAGAGGCAACCGCAACAAATAATCCATTATATTTTGATTTTAAGCCATAATTAAATTTTGCATTTACTCCTCCTATTAGATGATTTGTATTGTAAAATCCCTTTGCAGTGGCTTTGTCAATTTTTTCCACTATACAATTTCTGGCAAATACAGTTTCAACGATACCCACTTTTGCTAAAATAATGCTTTTAACTATTTTCTGTTTGCAAAGCCATCTATCTTGATGAATTATTAAAGTCTTACGGGGATATGAGTCATATCTGATTACCGATAAATAGTCCTCAAAGGGGACTAGTTTTACATAAAAATCCCCTTTGACGATATATAAAAAATCTTTTTCCAGAGAATAACTAATTTTGTTATCATCTAGGAATCTCCTGAATTCTAAAGAAAAAAGAGTCTCCATAGGTAGCAAAGTTAAGAGATTCCAGAATAATTCTTGAAAGAAATTTGGAAATATAATTCCGTTGCCATATCTTTGCACTCCCTGAAACGGAAGATTCAGTAGCTCAGCTGGTAGAGCACAACACTTTTAATGTTGGGGTCCTGGGTTCGAGCCCCAGCTGGATCACAAAAGCAGCCAAGTAAAAACTTGGCTGCTTTTTTTATTAGACTGATAGCCAGGTTAATAATCAGACACATAGCTAATAATTCAAATAATTATTTATATTTGGATAAATAAACCCTGAGCTATGAAAAATTTTATTAAATGGTTTGCGCTACTTACATTTCTTCAGGCGCTGCTTCTTTCGTGTATATCATCAGAAAAATCACCAATAACTCACCTTCCTTTTAAGCTAACAGAAGAGGGTAATTGGGGATTAATTTCTTCTGATGGAACAATTGTCGTTTCAGGTGAATATTCAAACCCTCCCTACGTCGCAACAGAGGGTATCTATATAGTTCAAAATAAAAGTGGCAAATTTGAATATTTCAGAGCTGAAACTATCCCTACTAAAGTTGGTACCCAGTATATAAAAGCTTCTGCGTTTAGTGAATCACTGGCTCCTGTTATTGAGAATGAGGAGATAATATCTGTAATCAATTCAAAAGGAGAGATAGTCTTTAACATTGAAGACATTGATGGCAAAAAGATAACATCCTGTTCTTCTTTTTCTGAAGGATTTGCAATAATAGAAAACGAAGAGGGGTTAAAGGGGTATATAGATAAGACCGGAAGAATTATAGTTAAGCCAAAATATTCAGAAGCGAATAATTTTTCAGAAGGTGTTGCAATTATCAGGAGTGATTTTGATAAAAAATCTTATTGGCAAATTATTGACAAAAAGGGAGAAATAATCTTGGAATTAGACTCTGATATAAAAGCCACATTAGGTATAGTTTCATCAAGTTTGCTTGGATATTCTAAATCTGAACAATTAGATTCTTGGGGATTTCTTAATTTAGAAGGGGAACAGGTAATTCACTCATCTAGGGACTATGTTAATGTTTCTCCTCTCTTTGGTAATTTATTCATATACAACAACGGATTAAAATTTGGTGTTGCTGATGTGGACGGAAAAAGAATTATTCCAGCAGAGTATGATCAAATTGAATATTCAGATAATGGATATTTTATTGTCAAAAAGGGAGATGTCTGGTTTATAATTGACAATGAAAACAGAGAAACTACAAATATTGACTTTACTAATCACACTAGTAATATAAACGGTAATATATTTGTAAAAGTTCGAGATAAATACATATTAATCAACTCTAAAGGAGATAGAATAGGTAATACCGAGATTGCGGACGTGGCTCTAAATATGCCTCCACTTATTGTCTCAATTGATTTGCAAAACTTTAACAAAACCATTTTAGATCTTTTCCAAAACATTGGTCCGGGAAAGTTATGGCACTTTTCAATTGGGAGCTCCGCATCTGAAGCTGCTAATCTTCTCGGTGCTGGAAGTGCTGAATTTCTAAAATCCACTCGCTCACTAACAACAAAAAGGGTTGCAACTAATATAGAGTCAATTATCACTGTTGGTTTTAGTGAAGAGATGGCAGTTGCGATTACTGAGAGAGAGATGTTAAGAGATATGTGGGGAAGAGCTTACTGGGACAATGTTGTGAAAGGGTATTCTTTTAATTCAAATTCACACCTTCAAGATATTTCAGCAAACATTAAACTTATGAGTGATTTGAAAGGAAAAGAAAACGAAATTGTCAAAGCATTAGTTGAGATTGCAAGAGTATCCGGTTTCTCAATTGATAATGAAAAGTCAGGTTCCATTAAATTATCTACTGGAATGGGAAGAACTTTAAATATTAACTATGCCCAAAATACTGGAGTTAATCTAATCTTTAGATAGTATTTTAGGAAAACATAATTAGAAGTTGAGCAAATAATACTCGCAAGAACATTGTTAAGGGATATACTGTAGCGTATGTAACAGCAGGTATATCATTTCCAGATGTTTTCCCGGAAAAAGCTAAGGCAGGGGGATCAGTTGTACTTCCAGCTATTAGTCCCATTAATGCAAAATAATTTAGCTTAAAGAATTTTCTGGCTATAACGGCTGTTAGAACTAAAGGGGCTACTGTTATCAATAATCCGTATAACATCCAGAGCACTCCATCTCCATTAACTAATGTCTCAACAAACCCTCTTCCGGCCTCTAATCCTACACAGGCAAGAAATAGAGAAATTCCAACCTCTCTCAGCATAAGATTAGCACTCATAGTAGTGTAAGTAACAAGTTTTAACTTAGGTCCAAATCTACTAATAAGAATTGCGACAATGAGCGGACCACCAGCAAGGCCTAATTTTACGGGTTGTGGTACTCCTGGCAGAATGAAGGGTATGCTACCAAATAAAATTCCAATTGCTATACCTAAAAAAATTGCAATAAGGTTTGGTTCATTCAATCTTGATTGAGAATTTCCAATGATATGTGTAGCTGCGTCAATAGCTTCAGATGTGCCTACTAGGGTAATCCTGTCTCCAATTTGTAGTCTTAAGTCTGGTCTTGCAACCAGATCTACCCCAGCTCTGTTAATTCTGGTAACAATTATCCCAAAAGCTTTTCCAAGTTTAAGACTTGCAAGACTTTTGCCATGAATATCCTCTTTTGTAACCAGTACTCGCCTTGGTGAAACATTTAAATCATATGTTAACCATTCGTCGCTCTTCATATCGGATTCCCCTCCGAATAAAGCTAATATAGTATCCCTGTCTGTTTTTCTTAAAATTACAAGTACCTCTCCTCCTAGATAAAGTAAAGTGTTTGCACTAGCAATTTCAATAACTCCATCACTATTCTTATATCTAGAAATAATAAATGGTTTATCTGAAAACTTTCTAATTTGGCTTATTGTTTTTTCTGCGATAAGAGGATTTAAAATTTTAAACGATAATTTAATTGTCTCTTCTGGATTATCACCCTCTTCATTTTTATAATTATCATATTCGCGATTAACATCAATTTTAAACATTCTTTTAAGTGAAATAATGACAATAATAATTCCAACTACACCGAGTGGATAGGCAACTGCATAACCTGTTGCAATTGATGGATCATTAAATCCGTTAAGTTCAAAATATGTTTGCTGTGCAGCACCAAGACCAGGAGTATTGGTTATTGCCCCAGACATAACTCCTGTCAATGTATGAAGGGGTACGCCAGAAATAAAATGAATTAAGATTGTTATAGTAACGCCGAGAAGCACAATAGATGCGGCTAGTAAATTCAATTTTACCCCTCCTTTTCTGAACGAAGAGAAAAATCCCGGGCCAACTTGAAGACCAATTGAGTATACAAAAAGAATAAGACCTAACTCCTTAACAAAATGGAGAGTGTTGGGTGAAGGATTAAACCCAAAATTTGAGAATGCTATTCCAGAGAAGAGTATCCAAGTAATACCTAACGAGATTCCTTTATACTTAATTTTTGAGAGGATAATCCCAAAAGATATCACAAGGGACAAAACAATTACAGTTTGCGCAACGCCTTCAAAAAAGAGTAGTTTTATTAACCAATCCATATCATTCAATTTTTCAAAAATAGTATATATTATCTATATTTGGTAAATATCTTCTAAAACTTAAAATTATGAAAATGTTAAACGAATTCAAACAATTTGCAATGCGAGGAAACGTTGTGGATATGGCTGTAGGTATTATAATTGGTGGAGCATTCGGTAAAATTGTATCTTCAGTAGTCTCTGATGTAATAATGCCTCCTATTGGCTTATTGGTTGGTGGCGTAAATTTTTCAGACCTAAAGATTATTATTAAGGAGCAAATACTTGATGCCGCAGGTGAAGTTACTGCTCAAGCAGTATCAATTAATTATGGTAACTTCATACAAGTTACATTTGATTTCATAATTATCGCTTTTGCCATTTTTATGATGATAAAATTTATGAATAATCTTTCACGTAAAAAAGAGATTGAACCAGCTGCTCCCGCCACTCCTCCCCCACCACCGGAGGATATTGAACTACTGAAGGAGATTAGAGATTTGCTAAAGAAACAATAAAAAAAGAGTTATCAAGAGATGTTTTTTCTACCTTTGCTACGTAATTTTTAATGGTTCTGTAGCTCAGTTGGTAGAGCACGACACTCTTAATGTTGGGGTCGTGGGTTCGATCCCCACCGGGACCACAGAAAGCCGAAGATCTCTTCGGCTTTCTGTTTTAAACAATTTGATTATCAGTTTTGTTACAACTAATAAAATCACTTATGAATAATTTTATATTTCAAAATCCAACAAAAATAATATTTGGCAAGGGGACAATCTCCTCATTATCAGCAGAGATTTCTCCAAGTAAAAAGATTCTTGTTACATTTGGAGGTGGCAGCATCAAATCAAACGGAGTTTATGACCAAGTAGTTAAAGCGTTGAATAAATATAGTTACATTGAATTTTGGGGAATTGAAGCTAATCCGGATATATCAACCTTAAGGAAAGCAATTGAAATTGGCAAAAGAGAGAATTGTAACTACATTCTCGCCGTAGGTGGTGGTTCAGTCATTGATGGCTCAAAGCTTATTGCTGCAGGAATTCCCTATAATGGAGATGCTTGGGATATTGTAATGAAACGAGACTGGACAGACAAAGAATCTTTACCACTTGCATCTGTTCTCACTCTACCAGCTACTGGTTCAGAAATGAATAGTGGAGCTGTAATATCAAACAGGCAAGAAAAAGAGAAATTTGCATTTTATTCAAAGTATCCGGTATTTTCAATTCTAGACCCAGAAACAACATTTAGTCTGCCCAAACATCAAATTGCTTGTGGCCTAGCTGATACCTTTATCCACGTAATAGAGCAATATCTCACTACTCCAAATCAATCGCCGCTAATGGACAGATGGGCAGAAGGTATCCTTCAAACAATTTTAGAAATATCTCCAAAGGCTCTAAATGAAATAAAAAATTACGATGCTATGTCCACTTTTATGCTTTCAGCTACAATGGCACTTAACGGATTTGTATCAATGGGAGTTACACAGGACTGGGCAACACATATGATAGGACACGAGATCACAGCATTGCTTGGAATTACTCACGGCCATACTCTAGCTATTGTACTTCCGGGAACAATGTGGATTCTTAAAGATGAGAAAGGAGACAAAATTCTTCAATATGGTAAAAGAGTTCTGGGTATTGAAGGAAGAGAGAGAGAAAAGACAATTATGGAAATAATTGACAAAACAGAGATGTTTTTCAACTCTCTAGGCCTTAAAACAAAGCTCTCTGAAAATGGAGGAGATGTTTCAATAATAGATGAAATTGAAAAGCGATTTAAGGAGAGAGACGTGAAATACGGTGAAAACAGGAGCGTTAATTCAGAGATAGCAAGGAAGATTCTTGAAAGAGTGCTTTAATGTACTATTTGTTCATCAATCCATTTAACATTGCATAGACAGTAAGACCGGAAATACTTTTTATTCCGGTCTTTTTAATAATATTTTTTCTGTGAGACATTACTGTATGAACAGATATATTTAGCTTTTTGGCAATCTCTTTATTAGTCTTTCCATTAGCTACATAAACTAGTACATCTTGCTCTCTCTCTGAGATGTCATACATTTCTGAATTGATATCTTGACTCTTAACATTTTCTTCCGTAACAAGAATTCTAATAATTGATATGATTTCTGAATTGGACATATAGAGATTTAGTAACGAATCGAATCCTGATAGAAGTGAAGGTGGGAGGCACGATGTTGGCATTGCTATCAGCTTTGATTTAAAACCCAAATCATTCAATCTTCTTTTTATTGACAATTCAGAATCACACAACATTGGGTTAATTATAATCACAGAGGGTGAGTCTTCAAAATTATAGCCACAAAATTGATCTAATGAGTCAAACTTAAATACAGGATGAAATAACAATGATGTATCTGTAATTGCCTTAGCCAGTCCCTCTCTTATGATATTTGATGGTTCAATTATCACCAAACTCCCTACTCTTTTCATTGTTATAAAGTTCTGTAACTCTTTTCAAGAAATTCAACGTGAGGAACTAGGAGATTATCTTCAAGATAAGCATGACTCTCAAATTCAGATTGTAGTATGTAAAGATCCTCTACCAAATCATAGAGAGCTGGATGAGGATTTTGTGATGGGAAGTATTTCAAAAGAATGTTTTTAAGATCACTAATTTTAGACTCAATGTTTGTATGATTCTCCTCAAACTTCTCAATAGAATATCCGGGATATATTTTACCATCAATTACCCCTGAAATATACGGAAATACTATACTATCCTCATATTCAAAGTGAGAAATTAGTTCAGACTTATACTCTTCAAAGAAATTGATAAAAATTGTTGAGTGAGAATTTTGGAAATCACTTTTTAATGCTATTTCTTTAATTAGAATCTCAACTTTTGGTATATCATTTAAAATAAATTCACTATGAGTTTTTTTAAGATAGTTTATAAGTTGTTCTGTAGGCAGAGCTTTAAGAGATTCTACATCTGGAAAAAAATCCCTGAATAATGACATATTAACAAGAATTATAAATAATTCAGGAGAAACAATATTTGATATACATACATCTTTAATACTTTTATTCCCAAAGCCTGGTTTTATCCCAAGTCTCTTTAACACTCTTAATATTTTATAATTCTCTTCTACTATTGTAGATAGTTTTTTATCAGAGGTAATATAAGAAGTCATACATACAAGATTAACTTTATTAACAACATTGTATAATAGAAAAAGTTTACGTTTCTTTTGTTTATATTTACAATAGAATTTATGGAATCGTATGAATCAAGATAATCTTACCGTACTATTAATTGGCATTGCAAATTTAAATTTCTCTTTTCCTGTTGAGATGATTGAAAGGGTCATCCTAGCTCAAGACATTTCTCCGTGCGACAATACAAATAGTTTAGTAATTGGTGTTATAAATATTCATAGTGAAATTATTCCCGTTATCTCATTAAGAAAGAGGTTTTCTCTTCCAGAGATTGAAATTAAATCAGATAATTTCTTAGTAATTCTCTCATTCAAAAATATAAAAATTGCTATTATTGCTGATAGTGTAAGTGGCATAATTAATATCTTAAGATCTGATATTAGAGAATATACCGAAATTCTTCCTGGAATGAGTGAGCTCCAATTTGTAACACACTCAGATGGTATATATTACATTTACAATTCAGAGAATCTCCTATCCACTACCGAGGAGGAGAGCATAAGAGATTTGCAAAAATATGATGACTGAAAATGTAGCAAAAAATATTGCAAAGCTTATAGAGTCATCAATGGGACTCACATTTCAACCAAACAGATTTTCAGAGTATACTAAACAACTCAATAGTGTAATTAAAACTCTTGGTTACGATAATCTTGATGCCTTTTATGCAAAAATTTCTCGATCAAACAATTCTTTATCATTAGATGAAAAAAAAATAATTGCTACACATCTAACAGTTAGTGAAACTTATTTTTTTAGAGAGGCACCAGCAATCTCAATGTTTAAAAATAAAATAATACCTGAAATTATCCGGAAAAAAAATGGTTCATTAATTACAATCTGGTGTGCAGGTTGTAGTTCAGGCGAGGAGCCTTACACTCTTTCAATGATTCTTAAAGAAAACTTCCCACAGCTATCTTCTGAGAACTACAAAATAATTGCAACAGATATCAATCCTAATGTTTTAGAGAAAGCCAAAAATGGCATATATACTCAATGGTCCTTCAGAGAAATGCCAGATAAATATTTAAAAAAATACTTTGTAAAAGAGGGAAATAATTATAAAATATCTGATAGGATCAAAAACAGTGTCATTTTTGAATTCCTCAATCTGGCTTCTGATCCATTTCCAGGTGAATCTTTAAAAGATGAACCAATTGACATAATATTTTGCAGGAATGTTTTAATGTATCTTAATCACGAAATTATTAAAAAAATTGCTCAAAGATTTTATAATATTTTAAATGATAGTGGATGGTTTATTCCAAGTCAGGTTGAGCTAAATGATGAGTTTTTCGGCCATTTTAATAAGATTTACAGTGAAGATGCCGTTTTTTATAAAAAGGAGAAGAACGAAACTACCAAATTAATCTTCCCTTTTTCTCTTAATAAGACTGATAAATGTATTGTAAAAAAGACTAAGCCTATTAAGGATAAAAAGAGTTTTGAATCTGTAAATTATAATAAAGAAAAGGAAAACACGTTCAGCAATAGTCAATTAGAAAATTTATTCTCAGACGGAAAATACAAAGAATGCATTGAAATATCAAAGGAAGAGATAGAGACTGGAAGTAATAACGTTTTTTTATTGCAAACAATTGCCAAATGTTATGCCAACACAGGAGAGTATGAGAAGGCAATTTTACTATTGGATCAGTTGATTTCAAAAGGGGGATCATCTGATGATATTTTTTATCTTTATGGTACAATTCTAATAGAACAAAACCAGATTGAAGAGGCTAAAGCAATGTTCAAAAAAGGGCTATATATGAATTCCGAACACCTACTTTCGCATCTTATGCTCGGTAATATTCTAAGAATTGAAGGAAATAATCGTGCGGCCTCTATCCATTACAGAAATGTCTATGAAATTTCACTTAAGATAAAAGATGACGATTTAGTGAGGGTAAGTGGTGGATTAAACGGAGAACGAATCCGTGAATTAGTTGAAAAATACATTAAACACTAAAATGAATAAAGACTCTGAAATACTTCATAAAAGGGCATTAAATAATGCATTAAGACTAAAAACAGATGAGAACGAGGTCAAAGTGGACTATTTAGTTTTTAGGGTCGTTAAGGAGTTATATGCACTTGAGAAAAAGTGGGTTAAGGAGGTTGTTAAAATTAACAGTTTTACCAAGATTCCTGGTACACCGGAATTTGTTACAGGTGTTTCAAATGTTAGAGGTATAATATACTCTGCAATAAACATTAACAGATTCTTATCATCAAAAGAATTTGGTCTTTCTGATCTTAACAAAATGATTATTATATCTAACGGAGAGATTGAGTATGGAATTTTAGCTGATGAAATTATTGGGTTCTCTGAAAATTTAGTTGATGTTAAATCTGAAATACCTGATAACTACAGCAATATCTACAAAGAATTTATCATTGGCATAACTACAAATAGTATATTAATTCTAAATGGAAAAGCATTAACTGAAAATAAAAAAATAATTATTGAATAAAATGGAAAAAATCTTCAAATTTAAAACTCGAGGTAAAATGATTATTGGGTTTACAATTGTTGTCGCTGCAACAATTTTTTTCTCAGTAATCTCATATACAAATCATAATCGAATGAATAAAGTAATTCAAGAGAATACACTTCTTGATACTCTTGCATATGAGTTAACCGGACTTAGAGCTGACGAAAACAGACTAAGAGCACTAAGCCTGGAAGCATTATTCTATCCTGAGAGATTAACAAAAACAGATCTTCATAATAAGATAAACCAGAAACAATATGATATTTTACAGAAAAGCAGAGGATTGGACAGCCTGCTAAAGCCATATCCACAGCAGTTACTATTAATGAAGGATCTCTCGATAGATGTAAGAAAGTACGTAGAAAATAGAGATAAAATGATCTCTATGATATTAATGGGCGAAAAAGATAGTGCAAACGATATCGTCAACAAAGAACAAGACTCTCTATATGAGTTAATAAGAGATAAATCAATAGTTATTGAAACTCAACTTTTGGAAATGAAAGCAAAAACTGAAGCACTTACAATAAAAGCCGAAAGAATTGTAGTTTGGCAGCTTCAGGTTTTAGGGGGTATTTTAATCCTTCTTGTGATTTCAATGGCAATATGGACATTACGAATTGTAAGAAAGATATCGGCAGAAATAAAAGCTGGTATAGATATACTAGGAAATGCCTCAACTGATATTCTAAGTGCTGTTACAGAAATATCAGCAGGTGCAGCAGAGACATCGACTGCTGTAACTGAAACAACCACAACAATTGAAGAGGTAAGACAAACTGCTATGGTATCTAACCAAAAAGCACAGTCTCTTATGGAAAGCTCTCAAAAGGCATCAGATTCAGCAGATAAGGGCAGAGATTCAGTTAAAATGCTTATAGAGTCTATTCAACACATTGATAAACAGATGAATCTTATTTCTGAAACTGTAGTAAAGCTATCTGAGCAAAATAGAACAATTGCAGAAATCACATCAACTGTTGCCGACATTGCTGATCAATCAAATCTTTTGGCAGTAAATGCTGCTATTGAGGCTGCAAAAGCAGGTGAGCACGGAAGAGGATTTACAATTGTTGCTCAGGAAATACGCTCTTTAGCAGATCAGTCGAAAAAAGCCACACTGCAGGTCAAAGAGATACTTAATGAAATAAACAAATCTGTAAACTCAACTGTTGGAGTTACAGACCAAGGTTCAAGAAGTGTTATAGAGGGAATTAAAAGAGTGAAGGAGAGTGGTGAAGTAATTGATATCTTAGCAGATAATGTAGAGGATGCGGTTGAGGCAGCTATACAGATATCTTCATCAACAAGACAACAGATGGCCGGGATGGATCAAATAGTACCAGCTATGGAGAATATTAAACGAGCTAGTGAACAGAATGTTACTGGAATAAATCACACACAGGATACTGCTCATAAAATTCATCAGCTAGGAAGAACTCTAAAATCAATAATTATTAAATACAACCTTTAGAAGGAATGTCAATTAATCAGGATGAGTTCTTAAAAGAGTTGCTCAATGATTTCAGGCAAGAAGCCGAAGAACATCTCTCTTCAATTGAAGAGGGAATATTAGAGCTTGAAAAAAATGGTGCGACTCCAGATTTCTCTGTTTTAGAGCGAGTATACCGAGAGACTCACTCTCTAAAAGGTGCTGCTAGAGCTGTAAATCTGTCAGATACAGAAAAAGTCTGTATGAGTATGGAGAACGTGATGAACACATTAAAAGAGGGTGAAGGCATACTATTTGATTCGCTCTTTGAGGTGATGCAAAAATCTGTTGACACATTAAGACTGATGCTATCTAACCTAAAAGAGAGCGGAACAGAGAAAAAACTCCCAAATCTGATACAGTTACTAAAGAACCTAAATTTTATTCAAAAGGAGTCGGTTAGGAGAAAGAATGGAACAGTCCTAAAAGATGATATTGTTGAAATAAAGAGTAGAGAAAATTTTCAAATAAATAAATCTGAAATTATCCAAATCCCAAATATTCCAGTTAAAGTTGATCTTGAAAATGAAACAATCCGAGTCTCCGCTTATAAACTGAATAATGTTTTATCTCAGAGTGACGATTTTCTCGCAATCAAAACAACTTTATCATTTTATAAAAAAGAGTTAGAAGAGATAAAGCAAAAGATAAATGATGAAAGGCTTGATAATTTATACGGAGACCTATCACGTTTTATTCACGTAGCTAATAGAATGGTAGACGACCTCATAATTAATGTAAAGTCAACACTTCTGCTCCCATTTTCAACAATCTTAAATATTGTACCTCGCGTTGTAAAGGATCTGAGTAGAGATAAGGGTAAAGATATTAATATTGAAATAACTGGGGAACACTATGAAATTGACAAACGAATACTAGAAGAGATTAAGGATCCAATTATTCATATTATTAGAAATTGCGTTGATCACGGAATTGAAAATTCTAATGAGAGGATAAAAGCGGGAAAAAAACCAGTTGGTAACATTTTAATACAAATTACAAAAGATGCAGATGCGAAGTTGTCATTATTAATAAGTGATGATGGTGAAGGAATAAAACTAGATAAAGTTATAAAGTCTTCGGTAAAACTTGGTATTATTAGCAAAGAAGAAGCCTCTGAAATGCCTGATAAAGAAAAAGTCAACCTAATTTTTTCTTCTGGAGTTTCATCAAGTGAATTGATAACTGAAATTTCCGGAAGAGGCTTGGGAATGGCAATTGTTGCTGAAAAAATTTCTAATCTGGGTGGAACTATAACTGTTGATACAATTGAAGGAAAAGGCACTTCATTTTCGATTAAGATTCCTCAAACCATTGCTACGTTTCGTGGATTATTAGTGAGAAGTGGAGAAAACAAATATCTCATTCCAAATATCTTTGTTGAAAAGGTAATCGGCGTTGCGGACTCAGATATTATTAGTTCAGGCAATAAACCATCTGTATATGTCTCCGGAGCATACATTGGTATTATCGGGTTATGTGCCTCTCTTGGAATTAAAGAGGCACCAGTTTCTACTAATAACAAAAAGCCAGCACTAATTCTTAGCTCAAATAGAAAACAAATGGCATTTTTAGTTGATGAGATTATTGAGGAGGTTGAGGGTATAGTTAAACCTCTTGGAAAGCAGCTTAAAAAGATATCAAAAATCACTGGAGTTACTATGATTGGAAATGGAATTCTAATTCCGGTTTTAAATGTCACTGAATTAATTGAGAGCTCAACTAGAGCAGAGTTTAATGAGCTATCGCAAACCACTCAGTTTAATGGTTTAAACAATCAAAAGCAAAGAGTGCTAATAGTGGAGGATTCTATCACTGTAAGGAGTATGCTTAAGAGTATTGTTGAAAATGCCGGTTATGAGACTGAAGTTGCTGTTGATGGTATTGATGCTTTCAAGAAACTTAATGATGGTAATTTTGATGCTGTTGTAACGGATATTGAAATGCCCAATATGAATGGATTTGAACTTACTTCAAAAATTCGTAATGACGATAAATTCTCTGAAATGCCTGTAATTTTAGTAACGACGCTTGAGTCACCAAAAGATATGCAAAAAGGTTTAGAATCTGGCGCAAATGCTTACATTGTAAAAGGAAGTTTTGAGAAAAGCAATTTAACAGATACCATCAGGAGATTAATATAATTCGCTAATGAAAAAAGAGACTCACAAATTGGTAAGAGTTTTAATTGCAGATGACTCCTCTGTTGGGAGAAGACTTCTTGCAGGTATACTCTCACAAGACCCGTTTATTGAGGTAGTAGCAATGGCCACTGATGGTAAAGAAGCTCTTGAACTGACAATTAAGCACAAACCGGATGTTGTGAGTATGGATATTAATATGCCGGTAATGAACGGAATAGAGGCCACTAGAAGAATTATGAGCGAATCTCCTGTACCGGTAATAATCGTTAGTAGTATATATAGAAATTCAGATGTCTTAACCGCAATAAGCGAGTTGGAGGCAGGTGCAGTAATGGTTCTTCCTAAACCACACGGACCAGGACACGAATCATTTGAGTCATCATCTGCAAAATATATAAACTCTGTCAAACTAATGTCAGATGTGAAGGTTGTTAGAAGACAATTAAACGGGAACGGAACTGCAAAAAAAATAACAACAAATCACTTAAGAATTCCTCATTCAGAGACCTGTAAAGTTAATAATAAAGCAAAAATAGTTGTAATCGGCTCTTCAGCTGGAGGTCCTGAAGCACTTAGATTTTTTCTAACCCAAATATCAACTGAATTTCCGCTTCCAATAATACTTGTTCAGCACATCGATTCGAATTTCATAAATGGTTTTGTCTCCTGGCTAAACACATTTTCAAATATTAGAGCCTTTATTGCACAAAATGGCGAAAAACCTGAAAGGGGAAAGCTTTACTTGCCTCCGCCGGATTCTCACATTGCAATTGTTAATGGCACAATTACAATTATGAATGGTGACAATATTAATTCTCTTCATAAGCCCTCTGTAGACATACTTTTTAAAAGTGTAGCGAGGTATTATTTAGAAAATTCTGTTGGAATCATCTTTTCTGGAATGGGAAGAGATGGTGCAGATGGTCTAAAAATGATGAAAGATTCAGGGGCTTTTACATTTATTCAAGATAATGAATCATCCCTAATTTATGGAATGCCTGGTGAGGCACTTAAAATTGGTGCTGCTTGCGCAGTTTTATCACCAAAAGAGATGGCAATCAAACTAAATCATATATATTCAAAATGAATAATAGCAGAATTTCAAGATTATTAGGTAGTAGACATATTGTAGCTTCAGAGGACTCACTTGTACAAGCAAAGAGACTTGAATATCTGTTTAAGAAAAATGAGATTAATTATAAAATCTTCAATAATGCATCTGATGCGTACGAATCAATAATTGTGTCTAAGCCTGCCTTGATCATAAGTGATGTGGTAATGCCCGGAATGGATGGTTTTGAATTTTGCACAAAAATCAAAAGCAACAAATCGCTAAGCAATATTCCAGTTATGTTATTAACAGCGCTGCAGGACTCTGACGATATTATTAAAGGGCTTCAGTCTGGTGCTGATAACTTTGTAACCAAACCATATGAGGAGTCTGAAATTCTTGAGCGTATTGAACATCTTCTTGAAAATCGTGAAATTGAATCTATTTCAGAAGATAGTGGGGAGATAAATCTTAAGTTTCGAGGAAATGAGTATAAAATTACCTCATCAAAGCGGCAAATTATTGATCTCCTAATATCTGTATATGAAACAGCATCAAAAAGAAATAGCGAATTAACAGATATTAAATCTCAACTGGAGAGGTCGAATATTGAATTACAACAAGCAAATAATGATTTGGAATCATTCTCTCGCTCTGTTTCTCACGACCTTAAGTCTCCTCTTTCTGTTATAATGGGATTTGCATCCGCAATTTTAGATAACCCCAATAGCAAGATCTCTGATGAAGAGAGAGAATTTATGGGATATATTAACGAATCTGCGGAGGAGATGTCTCAACTCATTAAAGATTTACTGGCATTTTCTCAATCAGGAACCACAGAATTGAAGAAGGAGTTTGTAGATATTTCAG
>JAQVRQ010000104.1 GCA_028700975.1 Bacteroidales bacterium
ATGCATGTTTGCCGGCGACTTCACGGAATACTGGGATGTCCCTCGCAATAATTGGAATTTTCTTTTGTGCGGCTTCGATCAGGGGTAGCCCGAAACCCTCTCCCTCCGATGCCGCTATAAGACAGGTAGATGCCGCATAAACTTTTTCGAGGTATTCATCACTGATGCCTTCGAGCCAGAAGAGCCGCTTCTCATATTCCCTGTGTTTCCTGATCCTGTCGCAGAGGTCGTCAGTAAGCCATCCTTTTTTGCCAATTAAAATTAAATTAGCGTTTGAACCAGAATTCCACACCAGATCAAAAGCATCAAGAACAAGATGGTGACCTTTTCGAGGTTCAAGCGTACCCACCATCAAAAATGATATCCTGTCTTTAATAGCACTAAAAACTTTTATAGAATCTTCCGGGATCCCAAGAGATGGAAGTGAATTATCTATATCAGCGCCTAAATGAAACCAAGATATATCAAAAAAATCCAGCCTGTCCGAAATATTCTTTGCCAACCAGTTGCTAAGCTCGTCTGATACTGATTTAGAAATACATACAGCACCATTGAATTGAGAAATAACACTCAACCATTGAGTATGTACAGTGTCTACTGAATGTTTTGCTGGGTAACAATGAGGTAATAATATTGGAATAAGGTCGTAAACTACAAAGTATATTTTTACACCCATTTGGTACATGAATTTTAAAAAGTCATTTTGGCACCTTGTAACATGATGTTGAAGATCCAATCCGAGGAAAATATCACCAACTTTAAATTCAATTATATCAGTGTCATTATTGTTGCAACATCCTTTAACATTGTTTGTTAAAGGATCCGCATACATATACCCTGTTTTTTCGATCATACCGTAAACAGGGACTACCTCATAATCTGTGGGTGGGTTCGATGTCAGTTCATTTAATATACTTCTTGTTACACGTTGGATTCCTGTTCTGGCATCAGTTTGGATCAATTCGGAGATGTCTACAAAAAGTTGTTTTTTACGAACAGATGGGTGGTTTATTGATATAGCCTTAGCTGCAAATTTTAGATCCCAATCGTTGAAGCTGGCATCTATGCCCGCTATGCGGGAAACTAAATTCGAGACATCTGAAACAAATGCGGTGTTTTTGTCTTTTACAGAAAATTTTTCAAAAAAATTGATGGCAGTACGGGCAGAATTTTCCCATGAAAAAATTAAAGAATGCTCGTATTGTTTTTTTGCGATTTCATTTCTATATGACTCATTTGACAAAAGCGACTCCATTTTTTGTGTAATATCATCAGTATTAAAAGGATCAAAAAGGGTTTCTTCTGTGCAAACAACTTCGGGTAAACTAGAGGTGTTTGAAGCGATCACCGGTGCACCGCATCTGATCGCCTCAAGGGCGGGAAGGCCAAATCCTTCATGCCATGAAGGCAGGACGAAAAGGGCGCAATTATTGTATAAAAAAGCTAAATCTTCTTCGGGCAAATATTCTGTAAAAACGATCTGATCAAGGGGAAGCTTAGACAACTCAGCTTCTTTTATCAACTTCCTTTTTTCGTCTTCCAAAATATAACCTGCAAAAACAAGCATGAATTTATTCATTATTTGATCAGAAAGACAAGCAAAAGATTGAACTAATCTAATTAAATTTTTCCTTTGATCGCCACCATCGGAGTAAAGAACGTAAGGTTTATGAATGCCCAAAATTTTTAGTCTGTCGGTATCATTATCTTTATTGATTTTAAATATATTATCTGAAGCACCGGATATATTAGTTATTTTTTCAATTTCTATCTCCAAATGTTTTATTGCCTCCGCGGCAGAATGTTCTGAAATTGCAAAAAAACCGTCTGCTTTGGTAATTTCATCAAGTTTAGTAAGGTAGAATTTTTTATAATTTTTGTCGGTTAGATATTTTGTAGGGTTAAGCAAAGGGGTCAAGTCGTACAAAGTAACAACAATAGGATACGAATGCTGACCTGATCCTAATGTAATCACAGCATCATCAATGAAACCCTCAAAAAAACTTGTGATGTATAAGACATCCGGGTTTAAGTCGTTAATAAATGCTTCTCTAATTATTGCAGCAGCAGATCTTCTCCATTTATTTTCAGGCTGGGATTCTCTTGTTGGATATAAAGAATCGAAAACTCGAATATTTTCATAAGGAAGCAAATCAGCAAATTCTTTTCTTATTGGTTCAATTGTTTCAGGAAAAGAGGCATTTAGTACAATGAGAACTTCATGGTGTGCTTTTAGGGCAGCTATTGCTTTTGAAATTGCAAGAGAATATCTCCCTATTCCTCTAAAACGGCTATCAGTCTGTGCTCCCTGGAGATCGATCACGATTCGCATCAAACTGCCTCATTTCTTTGTGCAATTTTTTCTTTTATTTCCTCATATATTTGCTTTCCATGTGACGTGAGTGGCAAATATTTAAAACTACATGCTTGAGTAAAATGAGCGTCATTGTAATATTTTGGTAAGTAATATGCTTGATAGAATTTATTAAACCTTGATTTTATTTTAGGAAAATGATCCATAAGTCTGATGACTGATTTTTTTACTCTAGGGTGATTTTCAATTTTTTTTACACATATTGCTGCGAAAGATTTCAAATTATTCTTAGCTTTTTGTTTTAAATCCTTTGTAAAATCTCCAAGTGCTCGATATGGCGCAGTAATTTTCCAGGACCGACTGGCATATATTGCATTCAAAGCAGATTCAGCACTTAGCGCCTTAGTTTCAGCGCTTTGCGCCTTTGTTTCAACGTCGGCAAAACGGTTTGTTATTCCTTCTTCAAATCTATTGCATAGTACGTCTATGCTTAGTCCGTAATCCTTAGCAAACTCATTGTCGAATAATGACAAAAGATTAAGATCTGCATCTTTTTGTGCAAGAACAGCATAATCCGGACTGCTGTTAAAATATACGTCAAATATTGATATAGTTCGACTTCCATCCCCAATCCGGCCTTCCTGGAGTCCCATCACTTTAATTCTGTTATATCCATAAAATTCAGGCAGATAAGAAAGCAATTTAGATGGAATTGGCCGATTATGAGTTGGATCAATATAAAAGTTGTTAGTTCCTACACAAATATTCTCTGGGTTGGGTGTTTCCATTATCAGCAAGCCGGCCGGTTTAAGGACTCTTTTAGCTTCCTTAACAATCTCTAAAAGTGTCTCAAAAGGCAAATGCTCAGCGATGTGAAAACCGGAAACGATGACTTGACTCTCATCGGGCAATTCTTGCAGTGTGAGCAGTGCGTCTTTGTTTATTGCATTTAAACCATGTTCCTTACAAGCCTCCAACATTCTATCGTCAAGATCGACCCCAGTCGCATTGAATCCGTTTTCTGACATCAATTCAAGCCACTCTCCACGGCCGCACCCAATGTCTAAAACATCGCACTTTTCATATATCTCTTGCAAGGGCATAACAAAAGGTAAATAGACTTCAAGTCTTGACTTGATAAGATCTCTTGACCCACGAAACTTGTCTTCAAATGCTCTGTAGAAATCCTCAGCATTCATTATTTTACGCTCCTAATATTAATTGATGGTTTTAAGTAAGCTACACCATTAAAAAGAGAGCCCATTATTCCTGCAACTTCAAAATCTATGGCTCTGTCCATCCAGTTTAAACAAGAATCAATGTGATTGTCATCAGTATGGATAGCAGCAGTAACTGTGTATTTCCCAGGCCCGATATCCATGTCCATGACAAAATTACAGATGTAGGAGCATCCATTCTTACATTCTATTTTCACATTATTGTGATACG
>JAQVRQ010000105.1 GCA_028700975.1 Bacteroidales bacterium
GGCATTACCGCAAGTCCGGCAAGGATTGCAAAACCTGTATCTGCTGCAACAGTCATTAGAGATACCTTGAAGAGGTTCTCATTTTTCTTGACATAGGAGCCGTATGTTATTATGCAGCCCATCCCCAGACTGAGCGAAAAGAAGGCTTGTCCAAGTGCTGCAATAAGGGTCGCCCCCGTAATTTTTGAGAAATCCGGGTAAAAAAGAAACTTAACACCGGCTGCGGAGCCCTCAAGAGTAACGGAGCGAATTGCCAGCAGCATCACCAGAAAAAAGAGAACAGGCATAAGAATCTTGGAGTATTTCTCAATACCGTTCTTAATTCCCGCCACTACTATAAGGGCAGATAGACCAAGAAATGTAAGGTGGGTGGCAATAGGTATTAGTGAAGATGTAGAGGCCTCTTTAAACTGGGATTCTAAACTTATGCTGCTTGATGTAAGAAAATCGGGCGAGAATGATTTGATAATATATTCGAGGGTCCATCCTCCAACAACGCTGTAAAATGACATTATACAGATTGATGCTACTACGCTTATAACTCCAATTGAGAGGAATGGTGATCTTGGGGCAAGTTTGTTTATTGCACCAAATACATTTGACTGGGTTCTTCTGCCAATGATGAACTCGGAAAACATTATTGGAAGACAGAGCAGGATCACAAATGCAAGATAGAGAATAATAAAGGCAGCTCCGCCGTTGTTTCCAACCATATAGGGGAATCTCCAGAGGTTTCCAAGCCCAACAGCAGAGCCAGCTACTGCCACTAATACACCAAAGCGACTGCCAAAGCCGTCACGTTTCAAGTCAGACATAGTTCTTCAAGTTTTAAGTTGCCAAAAGCAAAGATAAAAATTTGTACTTTTGCCCAAAGACTTTATGAATATTCTTTTATTTTAATTTATGAAAAATCGTGTTTGCGAACTCTTTGAAATAAAATATCCAATTATTCAGGGTGGAATGGTTTGGTGCAGCGGCTGGAAACTTGCATCGGCTGTAAGCAAGGCAGGAGGTCTTGGTCTGATTGGAGCCGGATCTATGCATCCCGATAACCTGCGTCATCATATAATCAGCTGTCGCGAAGCGCTTACTGAAAATGGAGTGACGCTACCTTTTGGAGTAAATGTGCCACTGCTCTATCCGCAGATAGAGGAGATTATGGAGATAATAATCGAGGAGAGAGTGCCAATTGTTTTCACATCGGCAGGAAGTCCTAAAAAGTGGACATCCACTCTTAAGGGGCACGGAGTTAAGGTTGCTCACGTTGTCTCCAGTACCGCATTTGCTGTAAAATGTCAGGAGGCAGGAGTAGATGCAGTTGTTGCAGAAGGGTTTGAGGCCGGTGGCCACAATGGAAGAGAGGAGACAACAACGTTTTGTCTTATTCCGGCTGTAAGCAGTGCCATCTCAATACCGCTTATTTCCGCAGGGGGCATCGCAACTAAAGCTCAATATAACGCAGCAATAGCCCTGGGTGCTGAGGGGGTGCAGATAGGAACCAGATTTGCTCTATGCAAAGAGAGTTCTGCACACGAAAATTTCAAAGCTCATTGCCGTGGACTAAAAGAGGGAGAGACTAAGCTTCTCCTAAAAAAACTTGCTCCAACCCGTTTAGCTAATAACTCATTTTCTTTTGAGGTAGTTGAGGCCGAAAGCCGAGGTGCTACAGCAGAAGAGCTAAATGCGCTTCTTGGAAAAAGCCGCGCAAAGGCCGGTATTTTCTTGGGTGACCTAACCGAAGGAGAGTTGGAGATAGGGCAGGTAGCAAGTTTGGTCAAGATGGAGGAGAGTGCTGAGGAGATTTTAAGGGAATTAATTGGTTAGTTATTGATATTAAGACCGAATAACAAAAGTGTTTATTGAAGGTTTATAGGGTTCCAAATATATTATAAATGAGTTTTATATCAATATATTAAACATAATACAAAAACGAGAGGCCGGTCACTAGACCGGCCTCTCTTCCCTAATTCAAACTTAACTAATTACTTAACTATAAACTCGTACTTTTTAGAGACAGCTTCCCAGTTAATCACACTCCAGAAAGCCTCTGTATAGTCTGGGCGCTTATTCTGAAACTTCAGATAGTACGCATGCTCCCAAACATCCATTCCAAGAATAGGTGTTCCGTGCTTCTCTGCTACATCCATAAGAGGGTTGTCCTGATTTGGAGTAGATGAAACGAATAGTTTTCCATCCTTGTCTACGCTCAGCCAGGCCCATCCGCTTCCAAAACGGGTTTTGCCTGCATCTGTAAATTGTTTCTTAAGTTCATCCATTGAACCAAATGTCTTCACAATTGCATCCTCAAGTTTTGCAGATGGCTTACCGCCATTTACCTTCATAACCTCCCAGTAGAGATTGTGATTATAGTATCCACCGCCATTATTTCTAATAGCTGCTGGGTATTTACTCATATTGGAAAAAACTTCCTCAAGAGATTTGTTTTCCATTTCTGTACCCTTTACAGCGTTCATCATATTGTCATAATATGCTTTGTGGTGCTTGCTATGGTGAATCTCCATTGTCATTTTGTCAATGTAAGGCTCAAGTGCATCGTAGGAGTATGGTAAATTGTGAAATTCCAGTTTGTTTATGGTTGTCATATTTATATCTTTTTTATTGTTATTCTTTTGTGAATATCCGGCAAACGGCAATGCCAGGAGAGCCAGAATCATCATTAACTTTTTCATTTGTTATGTTTTTCGTTAATTGTTATACTTTATTAACATAAAAAAGAGCTTAAGGTTTCTTAAGCTCTATCTATTGGGTTATAAACTCTGTCTATGTTGTCTTATTTCTCTCTGCGTTCAAGCACAACAAACTCGAACGGGCACTCAAACTTCTCACCCCGCTCAAAGCTCTCTCGCCTCACTTCACTCCACTCACTCTCATCCACAGGGGGGAAGAAGGTATCGGCATCATCAATTGAAATATGCACTTTCGTTAAGTATAGTCTATTTGCAATGGGTAGTGCCTGACGATAGATTTCGCCCCCTCCAATAATAAATACCTCTTTATTAATCTCCTCTGGTTTAATTGAAGAGGTGATGGCGCTATCCAGTGATGGGAAAACCTCTGCTCCCGTAAGAGAATCGGCCTTAAGAGAGCGGCTTATAACAATATTACGGCGGTTTGGAAGAGGCCTTCCTATGGACTCCCAGGTTTTACGCCCCATGATTACGGTATGACCGGCGGTTACCCGTTTGAAGTATTTAAGATCTTCCGATATGTGCCACAGCAGGTTATTGTCTTTCCCTATGGCGAGATTGTCCGCGACAGCAACAATTATTGAAATCATAAAAATGGCTTTTGTACAAAGATACTAATTAAGCGTTTGCAAAAAAGAGCGGCAAGGTGGGTAGGGTAAGAGGTGTTTCAGTCGGTATAACTTATGAACGAACAAATTTTTTAGTTATGAAAAGAAAAATTTACACTTTTTTAATCATGTCCGCAGCTTTGATTCTGGGACTTACATCATGTACAGATGATTTAAGCAAGGATTCAGCAACTCTTGTTGTGAAGCTTACAGATGCCCCGGCTGATTATGAAGAGGTACTCATAGATGTACAGGAACTTCAGATTCACACCTCTCCGGGCGAAGACCTTGGACAGGGGAGCTGGGTAAACCTTCCGGTAAACAAAGGAATTTACAATCTTCTTGATTTAAGAAACGGAATGGATACTCTTCTGGCAACATTAGAGATGCCGGCAGGTAACATTTCTCA
>JAQVRQ010000106.1 GCA_028700975.1 Bacteroidales bacterium
TTATCAAAAAGAGGAGATACAGGGGATATTTATGAGATTTCTGATATGCTTTCTTCAAAGGCCTTTTCTCAAATCACCAAAAAGTACTTTCTTTGCACCCCCAAAAAATATTATTTCTAATGGAACTTAAGGCTTCGGAAATTGCCTCTCATTTAAAAGGAACGGTTGTAGGCGACCCAAATGTTGTGGTAAAAACAATCTCTAGAATTGAGTATGGCAAGGAGGGATCACTTTGCTTTTTGGCAAACCCCAAATATGAAAATCATTTATACACAACAAAGGCTAGTGTAGTTCTTTTAAACAGAAGTTTTTCTCCCTCTTCCGCTGTAAATGCCACAATTATTCAAGTAGATAATGCATATGAATCTATAGCTGTAATGCTTGACCTCTTTAACTCAATGAAGGAGGTTAGCAGGAGTGGAAGATCCTGGAGAGCAACAGTTGCCTGGAGTGCTAAACTTGAAAAGGGTTCATATGTTGGTCCATCGTCTTATATTGGGAAGCGATCAAAAATAGGCAAGGGGGCACAGATTTTCGCTCAGGTTTTTATTGGGAATGATGTTATCATAGGCAATGGAACTATTATACATCCGGGAGTAAAGATATATTCGGGTTGTAAAATAGGAAACAACTGCATTATTCACTCAAATTCTGTAATAGGCGCAGATGGTTTTGGATTTGCACCATCCTCTGACGGAAGTTACAAGAAGATTCCTCAGACGGGTAATGTTGTAATTGAAGATAATGTTGAAATAGGTGCGGGGACTACAATTGACAGGGCTACAATGGGCTCTACATTGATTTGCAAAGGGGTTAAACTTGACAATCTTATTCAGATAGGTCACAATGTGGAAATAGGAGATAATACAGTAATAGCAGCTCTTACAGGTGTTGCCGGATCTGCAAAAATCGGTAAAAATTGTCAGCTAGGGGGACAGGTAGGAATTGCAGGGCATATATCTATTGCAGATAATACTAAAATTGGTGCACAGGCTGGTATTATGAGCACTATTAAGAAAGAGGGAGAGGTTCTCATTGGGTCACCAGCATTCGACGCAAAAGAGTATTTCAGAGCCTACACTGTATTCAAAAAATTACACAAAAATCAATAATTTACTATCTTTGCCAAGTTTTACACATTCAGATTCTTTATGCTAATAACTCAACGCACACTAAAACAGTCATATACATTCAAAGGAAAGGGTTTGCACACCGGTGTGCAGGTGACTATGTTTATTACACCCGCTCCTGAGAATCACGGAGTAAAATTTAAAAGATCAGACTTAGATGGCGAACCTATAATTGATGCTATTACAGATTATGTTTCCCACTCCTTAAGGAATACAACTTTGGTGAAGGGAGCTGTATCAGTTGCCACTACAGAACATATACTTGCAGCACTATATGCACTTGGAGTAGATAATGCGCTTATAACTCTTGATGGTCCTGAAGTTCCTATTCTTGATGGAAGTTCAAAGCCTTATACTGATGCCATTCTTGCTGATGGCCTTGAAGATCAGGAGTCAGAGAGGAGAGTATTTGAAGTAAAAGAGAAGATAGTTGTAAAAGATGATGAGTCAGGTGCAGAGCTTGCAATTTACCCTGATGATGAGTTCTCGGCTGAAGTGATGATTGATTTTAACTCAAAGGTTTTAGGTCACCAATTTGCAAGATACAAGGCTGACACGAACTTTGCTTCTGAGATTGCTCCCTGCAGGACTTTCGTCTTTTTTCACGAACTTGAACCATTGTTTAAAAACAACCTAATCAAGGGAGGTGATTTAAATAATGCCATAGTAGTTGTAGAAAATGAGGTGCCACAAGAGGAGCTTGACAGATTAGCATCACTTTTCAACTCGGATAAACTTGGAAGGGGGAAGAGCGGATATTTGAACCACCTTAATCTTCATTTTGAGAATGAGTGTGCAAGGCATAAGCTTTTAGATGTAATTGGTGATATTGCACTATCTGGTTTTTATTTCAAGGGGAAAATTATTGCTAACAAACCTGGCCATAAGATTAATACTAAATTAGCATCGCTACTGAGAAAGGCTGCTAAAGATTATTTCTCAAAGCCTGTCGCTCCAAAATTTGACTTAAATTCGGAGCCACTGGTTGATATAAACGGAATTAAAAATCTTTTACCTCATCGTCCTCCATTTCTAATGGTTGACAGAATAATTGAGATGACTCCTCATCA
Source organism: Bacteroidales bacterium (assembly GCA_028700975.1). Classification (GTDB taxonomy): domain Bacteria; phylum Bacteroidota; class Bacteroidia; order Bacteroidales; family UBA932; genus Bact-08. Next base: position 2,201 of record JAQVRQ010000106.1, read on the forward strand.
CGTTGTAGGGGTAAAGACAATAGGGGTTAACGAGGCCTATTTCTTAGGACATTTTCCTGATGAGCCTGTAATGCCTGGGGTTCTTATTATTGAGGCAATGGCTCAGGTAGGAGGAATTCTTGTTCTTTCAGAATTAGAGGAGCCGGAGAAATATTCAACCTATTTTGCAAAGATTGATGGTGTAAAGTTTAAAAAGAAGGTTGTTCCGGGTGATGTACTGGTAATAAAGCTTACATTAACAGCCCCACTAAGACGCTCAATAGTTTGTATGAAGGGAGAGGCATTTGTTGGAGATACACTTGTGTGTGAAGGAGAGATGGTGGCCCAGGTAATTAAAAATAAATAGAAAGAGATAACAATATATGAATCATATTCATCCGAATGCAAAGATAGGACCTGGGGTAAAGATTGAACCATTCTCCTATGTCGCCGAAAATGTTGAAATTGGCGAGGGTACCTGGATTGGCCCACACGTTACAATTCTGGATTACGTGAAGATTGGAAAAAACTGTAAGATTTTTCCTGGTGCTGTAATTGGCGCGATCCCTCAAGATCTTAAATTTGGAGGTGAGGTCTCCTATGTGGAAATAGGAGACAACACAACTATTAGAGAGTGCGCTACCATTAATAGGGGTACAGCATTCAGCGGTAAAGCGCTTACTAAAATTGGTGAAAACTGTATGATTATGTCATATGTTCACGTGGCGCACGATTGCAGAATTGGAAATAATGTAATTTTGGTAAGCTATGTAGGACTTGCCGGAGAGACAAATGTTGATGATTACGCAATTATTGGAGGCCATTCAGCTGCACATCAGTTTTCAAATATTGGTGCACACGCAATGATTTCTGGAGTATCCAGCATTTTTAAAGATGTCCCTCCTTTTGTTCTTGCAGGTCACAGACCTCTTGCCTTTTTTAATTTAAATATTGTAGGGTTAAGAAGAAGAGGTTTCACTAATGCTCAAATTCAACAGATAAGCGATATATACAGAGTTATTTACAGAAGCGGCCTTAATATTTCTGATGCCTGCAAAAGGGTAGAGGAGGAGTTTGAAGAGACTCCGGAAAAGAGGTTGATTCTGGATTTCATAAAAACTTCTAAGAGAGGAATTATTAAGAGAACTACAGATACAATTGAAGAGTAATTACAATAGAGTAATACTTTCAACTGCATATCTCCCACCTGTTGAGTACATAGCCGCAATTTATCGTTCAACCGGCACTGAAATTGAGCAGTTTGAGAGATATCAGAAACAAAGTTACAGAAGCCGTTGTCACATTTATGGTGCCAACGGCCTTTTGTCTTTAAACATACCTGTATCAAGGGCAGGAGGGCGCTATCTTCCAATTAAAGAGATGGAGATTGATTACTCAAACAAATGGCAGCAGGAGCACTGGAGAGCCATTGTCTCTTCCTACAGAGCATCACCCTTTTTTGATTATTATGAAGATGATTTCTCCCAATTTTATCATACCAGATACAAGTTTCTCTTTGACTTTA
>JAQVRQ010000107.1 GCA_028700975.1 Bacteroidales bacterium
AATTGATTACGTGATCCCGGCAAATGACGATGCTGCAAAATCTATCGCACTTATTTTAGAGAGACTTTCACAAGCAGTAGCTGAAGGACTTTCAGAGAGAAAGATGGAAAAGGAGAAAGAGGTTCAAACAGAATCTAAAGATGCTCCTGAAGTTAAGAGAACCCGCGCCCGCAAAAGCGCAACACCAGCAGCACCTAAGGCAGAAACTGAAGCAAAAGCTGAAGCAGCAGCACCAGCAACAGTAGCACCAGCAGCAGAAGTAGTGGCTAAAGCAGAAGTACCGGCTGCAGTAGCAGCTGAAGCACCAGCAAAAGCAGAGACTGAAGCACCAGCAGAAGCTGAGAGTGAAAATTAGTAATTAACTCCCTTATTTATTATAAAATGGAAATCAAAGCAACAGACGTTGCCAAACTTCGTCAGATGACTGGCGCAGGGATGATGGACTGCAAGAGCGCTCTTGTAGAGGCAAACGGCGATTTTGACAAAGCAAAAGACATCATTCGTGAAAAAGGCAAACTAGTAGCAGCAAAAAGAGCAGACCGTGAAACTACAGAAGGTTCGGTAATTGCTTTAGCAAACGCTGAGAAAACCAAAGCAATACTAACTTGCCTTGGTTGCGAAACAGACTTCGTTGCAAAAAATGCTGAGTTCCAACAACTAGCAAATCAGATTGCAGAAACTGCTCTTGTAGCAATGCCTGCTAATCTAACTGATCTAATGAAAGTTAAGCTTGGAGATCAGACAATTGAGGAGGCAGTTACTCAGCAAACAGGAAAAAGCGGTGAAAAACACGCTATTCCTTTCTACGGTAAATTAGAGGCTCCGTATATCGCAACTTATATCCACACAAATGGTAAAGTTGCTACAGTAGTAGGGTTCTCAAAAGTGCTAAGTGAAACAGTTGGAGACGAGATAGCAATGCAGATCACTGCAATGAGTCCCGTATCTGTTAACAGAGACTCTTGCCCTAAAGAGATTATCGAAAAAGAGCTTGAAATCTACAGAATTCAGATTCGTGAAGAGGGTAAACCGGAAAATATGGTTGAACAAATTGCTCAAGGCAAACTCAACAAGTTTTTCAAAGAGAGCACACTGGAAGATCAGACATTCGTTCAGGATGGCAAAATAACAGTAGCTCAATACCTTAAGAGTGTAGACTCTGAAGTTAAAGTAACAGGCTTCTACAGATTCTCTCTTAACGACTAATACTTCTAGAATTAATCTTCGGACAAAAGTCCAAGAATGATTTACACTAAAAGGGTGACCAGAAATGGCCACCCTTTTTGCCTTCAACTCGGCACAGACCTCCAGCAACACTAACATTGCCTCAGAGGAAAAGTGTCAAACCATTGAATATCTGTAAATTACAAATTATTTAAAATTATCCCAATATGCTGATTTAGTGCTACTTGACACTTTTCCTCTGAGGCAATGTTTATCGGTATCGGGAGTAATTCTTCCTTTAACAACATCTCTTACAAATGTATAGCTGACATGAAACAGACTTGCTAGTTGAATATATGTTGCTCGAGATTCACAATAAAATTGTTTAATCATTACAATTAACTCATTTCGTGATAATTCATACAATGATCTTTTATTAAGAAGTACTAAAAGTCTCTCACTTAAATCAGAATATTTTATTGGTATTTCCAAATCCTTCTCCTCTTTAAAATCATTTATATCAGGTTGTGTATTAATCAGATATTCATTGAATTCAGTCAAATTTGAAAAGTGAATTTTCACTATTGTATCATCTATATTAAGTAAACGCGAGCCTTTAGAATCATTATTAAAATACTGATTTACCGATGACCATTTATAATGAAATGGTTGAGTAACTATCCCGGCTTTTACCGGATTGTTTAAAATATAACCTGTACAGTTTATTATACTTTGAATTGAATTTTTGGGTGAACTGGAGTATGGCCCATTACATAAATTCCCCCTCTTGCTGTATTTTCTATTATACCATCTTACGTAACTCATCAAATATCTTTTCACGAAACTTGTGAGATCCTTTACATTAACCAACAGATGCCAATGATTGTCCATAAGAACATATGCATAAATAATAGCACCATTAGTCCTGGCACTCTCTGCTACAAGTGACAAAAACTGCAGTCGGTCTTCATCATCATAAAAAATAATAACCCTTGAATTTGCTTGCTGATAGATGTGGTAGATTCCCACATCTGTAATAACTCTCTTCTTTCTCATCGCCACAATCTCCCCTCTTTTTTAAGTTTCCCGAAGTTAACAAATTTTCCAAAACCCACCAGCTAAAAGTTACGTCTCTCGCCTCCTCTCGCCTCAGAGGAAAAGTGTCAAACACATCATATTCAGAGTGTTAGCCAAAAGTCAAAAAATATGTAAAAGTCTATTCAATAGGTATTTGACACTTTTCCTCTGAGGCGAGAGGGAGGAGAAGGCGAGGAGAAGGCGAGGAGAAGGCGAGAAGAAGGGAAGGGAGGGGAGAAGGGGAAGAGAGGTGAGGAGAAGGCAGGGAGAAGGCGAGGAGAAGGGGAAGAGAGGCGAGAAAGAAAGGATAGATGGAGATGGATAGAGGTGGACGGATGGAGGTGGGGAAGCAAGCAAGGTAAGGCAAAGGTGAAAAGCGTCAGAGCGGAGAGCGGGAATTTGCAGGTACGGGTTTTTCCACTATCTTTGCGGCCGAAATAATCTTCAGGGCAGGGTGTGATCCCCGACCGGCGGTAAAGTCCGCGAGCCTGTAAAAGGGCAGAACCGTTGCAACTACGGTACCGACAGTTAAAGTCTGGATGAAAGAAGAAATTATGAAACAGAAAATCAACCCAATTTGGGGGGTCTTTGCCGGTGGCATTGCCCTCCTGCTCCAGACAGGAGCCTCTTATGCAGTAACACAGGACAGTACACTAACCTCAAATCTTGGAGAAGTTGTTTTAACTGCCTCTTTCTTGAATGAAAAGCGAAGTCCTCTCAGACTATCAACTGTAAACAGATCAAAAATTGAGAAAAGATCAATTGGTGCTACCTATCCAGAATTAGTTAAAGATATTCCGGGGATATATGCAACAAGCGAATCTGGAAGTTATGGTGATGCGCGGATAAACATCCGGGGTTTTAAGCAAGAAAATATATCAGTTATGCTTAACGGAATACCCATATCGGGATTGGTAACCGGCAATATGTTCTGGAACAACTGGCTGGGACTTGCAGATGCTACTCAAACAATACAGGTTCAAAAGGGTATCGGTGGATCAATGCTTTCAGACAACTCTGTTGGAGGAACAATTAACATTATAACCTCCTCTCCGTCACCAGATCCCTCTTTAAGGACCTCTCTCTTCTTTACAAGTTATGGTCAGGGGAAAAGTTCGGTAAGTATGAATAGCGGAACTCTCAAAGGGGGCTGGAATATTTCTCTGCTTGGCTCATACGCATTTGGCAAGGGATATGTTCAGCAGACCGATGTGAACTCCTGGGCATATATGCTCAATATCAGCAAAAAAATCGGCACAAAACATACCCTTCTTCTGACAGCACTCGGCTCTCCGGAAAAACACGAACAGCGTTCCGCGAGGCTCTCGGCAACAGAGGTGGAGCAATATGGACGTAGTTACAATAAAAACTGGGGATATTTGAGTACTGGAGAGCCATTTAATCTAAGCAAAAACTTCTACCATA
>JAQVRQ010000108.1 GCA_028700975.1 Bacteroidales bacterium
CCAAACAGCTGAACTCCCGCTGCAGCAGCCATTGCGCAGGCCGAACCCACCTCCCCCTGACAGCCAACCTCGGCACCGGAGATGGAGGCATTTGTTTTAATTATATTGCCTATAAGACCCGCTGTAGCTAGTCCTCTGATTACTCTTTTGTCTGAAAAATCATAAAACTTTTTATTGAGGTAAAGCAGAGCCGGTATAACTCCTGAAGATCCACAGGTGGGTGCTGTAACAACTAGTCCTCCGGAGGCATTCTCTTCAGATACTGCAAGGGCAAAGGCAAATGTCATACTTCTTCTCTGCATAGAGCCTTGGTAACCCTTTGCTTTAATATAGAATGAGGCTGCTTTTCTTTGAAGCTTCAAACCACCAGGTAAAACTCCCTCCGTTTCAAGCCCTCTCTCTACCGCCTCCTGCATTACCCGCCAGGCATCGGCAAGAAAATCCCAAATATCACTCCCTTCGTGCATCTCAACATATTCCCAAAAGGTGACGCCGTTTTTTTGACACCAATCAAGTATTTCAGCCATTTTTGAGTGCTCATAAATCATCTCCTTTTGAGATCTTTTTCCGTTATCACTCAAATCACCACCACCAATACTAAAAGTCACCCACTCTCCCATCTTTTTCCCGAGTGGATCAAAGGCTTCAAATTTTAATCCATTAGGATGCTGGGGAAGAAATATCTCCGGACAAAAGTCTATTCTTGTCCTCTCTTTTCCAAGCACCTCAAGTATTGCCACATCTGTCATATGGCCCACTCCTGTAGCTGCCAGGGAGCCATATAGTGTTACAATAAAAGAAGAGGCAGCCTCCTGCCTCTCCATAAAAATTGCTGCGGCACGGGCAGGAGCCATTGTATGGCTACTTGAAGGCCCGCGACCTGTTTTGAAGATCTCTTTTATACTTTCCATCTCTATATTGCCGACTCCGCCTCCCAAACAAAGGCCCTAAGCCCCTGCTGTTCGGCAGAATCATTGATTGCCTTTAATTCGGCAAGCAATATAGACAATTTTTCCGGTTCAACAACAGCCAGAGTAGCCATATTCATTGAGGGCCAGGCGTGAGTGCCGTAATGTGGCTCCCCCTTTTGACTTCCTCTTCCCTGTACCTCCGGCCATTTGGTAAAGCCCCTTACGGTGCAATTATCCAGCGCTGTCTGTACAAGAGAGTTGTGAGCCTGATTGTATATAATCATTACTGCTTTCATCTTATGCTGTTTTAAGTGTTTTTAACTGTTTTGCCCATCTCTTCCTACCCTTCTTAATATCACCGGCGTGGAAGGCTGTGTATATTGAAGGCATAACAATAAGGGTCAATACTGTTGAGAGGGTAAGGCCGCCAATAATTGCAATACCCATTGGTTGCCATATCTCGGATCCCTCTCCAATACCCAGAGCCATAGGGAACATCCCGAGTATTGTTGTTAGAGTGGTCATCAAAACAGGACGGAGACGAGATTTACCCCCTGCAATAACAGATCTTTTAACAGAAGCTCCCCGTTCCTTATTAAGGTTAATGTAGTCAATCAAAACTATACCATTCTTAACCACAATCCCCACTAGCATCACAGCGCCAATTAGCGCAATTAGACTAAGGGTTGTTCCTGTAAGCCAAAGCGCAACAAATACTCCACTGAAGGCAAATGGCAATGAGAACATTATTATAAACGGATCTCTGAAAGACTCAAATTGTGCCGCCATAACTATATATGTGAGAAGGACAACCAATGCAAGAAGTGTAAACATATCACCAAAAGACTCCTGCTGCTCCTCAATTGAGCCGGATAGCTCAACTGCAATACCCTGCGGTAAATCAATTTTAGCAACCTCTTTATTAACATCCTCTGCAATATCACCGAGTGATCTCTTAAATATTGACCCAGTCACCTTTATGACCCTCTCTCTATCAAGGTGTTCAATTGATGGTGGAGCAAAACTCTCAATCACCTTGCCCACTTCACTCAATCTAACTGCTTTCCCCTGATTATTTAATAACAAAATATTATTTATATCCTCTACAGTTGTTCTAAAAGCAATGTCATTTCTTACTACGATATCGTACTCCTCACCATCTTCTCTGAAATATGAAGCTGTAACACCATTAATCCTATTCCTTACAACTGTTGCAGCAGCAGTCATATTAAGCCCATTCAAAGCTAATTTGTTTCTGTCAAACACAACCTGAAACTGAGGCGTATAATTTTCACGACTAAGTTTAACATCTCTCAACCCCTCTGTGCTTTTCATTATCTCGGCAATCTTCTCTGCCACCATCTCTGAGTTATCAAGGTCATAACCGAGAACATCAAGTTCCAAATTATTACCCCCTGCCATACCCATTCCACCTCCACCACCAGGAGTAACAGTGAATCGATATAGTTCCGGTAGTTCCTGAAGATCCTTTCTCATCTCGTCACCAATCTCAAACATATCTCTCTTCCTTTCACTTGGATCTTTTAATCTGGCAGTAAAGGAGACAATATGAGTACCCGAACTCATCATCGCCATAAACACATTGGAACCATCTGACTGCCCCAAAGTGGCTTGAAGAATTTCAATCTCCGGATACTTTTCAATCCATTTACTATAAAGAAAATCGTTTAATTTTCTAGCCTGCTCAACTCTTGAACCTACAGGAAGTTCAACGGTAATAGCAATCTGAGAGTTGTCAGATTCCGGGAAAAAGTCGGTTCCAACCTTTGAGAGAAGAACCAAACTAGCAATAAAAATTGCTGCTGACAATACAATTACTACAAACCGATTATTTACAGCCAGCCTAAGCAACTTCTCGTACCAGTTATCAAGAGCATTAAGACCTCTCTCGATTGGTGAATAGAAGAACATAAATGCCTTTGACCTCTTAGCATCTTTTCTGAGCATTTTTGAGGACAACATAGGGGTTAATGTAAGCGCAGCAAGTGTCGAAACACTTATAATAATTGTCACAATCCAACCGAGTTGCTTAAACATTATCCCGGCAAGGCCTGTCACCATTGTTAGTGGAAAGAAAACCGATATAATAGTTAGCGTAGAAGCTATTACAGCCACTGCCACCTCATTGGTTGCATATATTGCAGCATCTTTTGGTTTACTCCCTTTCTCAATATGCGATGTAATATTCTCGAGCACCACAATTGCATCGTCTACAACCATACCAATTGCAATAGAGAGCGAACTTAATGAAATGATATTTAGGGTATTCCCAGTTATCATTAAATAAATAAATGCGGCAATAAGGGAAACCGGAATTGTTAGTATAATTATGAAAGTGGCTCGCCATCTTCCAAGGAAGAAAAGAACAACAATCATAACAAAGAGTCCTGCCAAAAGTACTGTTTCAGAGAGAGAGCCAATACTATCCTTGATAAACTCAGAGGTGTCAAGAACAACTTCAAGCCTAACATCAGGAGGGAGAGAGTTTTGAATCTTTGGAAGCTCTTTAAGAATATTATTAGCAATATCTACAACGTTTGCACCTGACTGTTTCTGAATCACGATAGTGGCTCCTCGTTCGGCATTTGTGTAAACCTCTGTTGATCTCTCCTTTAAGGTATCCTTTACAACTGCAATATCTC
>JAQVRQ010000109.1 GCA_028700975.1 Bacteroidales bacterium
TGCTTTACCTAAAGGGGAGGAGTACGCTGGTATTGAGTGGTTTTCCTCGAAGAGAGTGGCAACTTCATATCCGGTTATTTTAGCCAAATATTTTAAGGAGAATCAGATAGATGCAGAAATCCACCAATGTTGATTTATATATAAAACTAATTGACAACTTCCCTGAACTTGATATAACTGCCTCTGGAGGAGTATCCTCCATAAAAGACCTGGAGTTGCTATCAAAAATAGAGATTAGAAGAGCTATTGTTGGAAAGGCATTATACGAAGGGCACATTACTGAAAAAGAAATAAGAAGATGGTTGCAAAACGAATAATCCCTTGTCTTGATGTACTTGATGGGATTACTGTCAAGGGTGTCAATTTTATCAACATTATAGAGATAGGGGATCCGGTAGAGATGGGACGATTCTATGCAGAAGAGGGGGCGGATGAACTTGTCTATCTTGATATTAATGCCTCTTATGAAGGCCGAGGTGCTTTTCATAATTTGGTGAGCCGAATAGCGTCGGGCATTAATATTCCGTTTACTGTAGGAGGGGGTATTACCTCATTGGAGGAGGCATCGGCTCTTCTGGACTTTGGTGCAGACAAGGTCTCAATTAACACATCGGCTTTGGAAAACCCTGGGCTGATTGATAAGATTGCTGCAAAATATGGATCGCAATTTATTGTTGTTGCTATTGATGCTGTTGAGGAGAGTGGTCAGTGGAGGGTGTTGAAAAAGGGGGGGCGTTATGATGCAAAGAGGGAGTTGTTTGAATGGGCAAAAGAGGCTTGTGAAAGAGGTGCAGGCGAGATTCTGTTTACTTCGGTTGGTAATGATGGAACACGGGATGGATTTGCCTGCAATACTATTGCAAAATTGAGCAGAGGGCTTCCTGTTCCCGTAATTGCATCAGGAGGTGCGGGTTGTAAAGAGGATTTCGCAGATGTCTTTAGTGATGGTTATGCAGATGCTGCATTGGCAGCCTCTGTTTTTCACAATGGAGATATTTCAATTAATCTTTTAAAGAGATGGTTGAATGAGAAGAATATTAATGTAAGAATTTGATTATAAGGTAAAAAATGAAAACAGATATTGATAAACTATTTTTTGATAATTCGGCTTTGGTTCCGGCAATTGTTCAAGATGATAAAACTTTAAAGGTTTTAATGCTTGGGTATATGAACAGAGAATCATTTGAGATAACTGTAAATAGTGGAAAAGTTACATTTTTCAGTAGGTCTCGCAAAAGATTGTGGACCAAAGGAGAGAGCAGTTCAAATTTTTTGTATTTAAGAAGTATTGAGGCCGATTGCGATAATGACACTCTATTGCTAAGAGTAGATCCTGTTGGCCCGGTATGTCATACAGGAGCGGTTAGCTGTTTTAATAACATCTCTTATGAAGGATTCATTGGAAGATTGCAAAGCCTGGTGAAAGAGAGGCACACTCTTATGCCAAAAGGTTCATACACCACACTCCTTTTTGAACAGGGTATAGATAAGATTTCCAAAAAAATGGGAGAAGAGGCAATAGAGGTAGTGATTGAGGCTATGAAAGGGGATAAAAAAAGATTGGTATATGAATCCGGAGATCTCATATACCATCTTTTAGTGTTACTTGAATATTATGGTCTTTCAATTAAGGATATTGAAGAAGAACTACTTATCCGTCATTCAGAAAAGTGAAAAATTAATTAAAAGAGTCCTGTGATATTCCCATCATTATCAATGTCAATACGAATAGAAGATGGCTCTTCAGGAAGCCCCGGCATCCTCATTATCTCACCTGTAATAGGTACCAGAAATCCTGCTCCTGCTGCAATTTCAATCTCTCTTACGGTAACTACAAAGTCCTTTGGTCTGCCTAGCAGGGCTGGGTTGTCAGAGAGAGATTTTTGTGTTTTCGCCATACATATAGCGAGGTTTCCTAATCCCAGTCTCTCAATTTTCGCAAGATGAGTTTTTGCTTTAGCTGTATAATCCACAGCCTCTGCACCATAAATTTTCTTTGCAATTGTCTCAATTTTCTTCTCTACACTATCATTGAGAGGATATAGTGGTAGGAAGTTAGGGCAGCAGTCATCTGCAGCTTTAACCACAAGGTTTGCCAGCTCTTCTGCACCTTCGCCACCTTTTGCCCAAACATCAATAATTGATACAGGAATTTTCCTCTCCTGACAGTAGTTTTTAATATAGTTCAGCTCCTCTTGTGTGTCTGTAACAAATCGATTAATAGCCACTACAGGTGCAAGACTGAATAATTTAATATTTTCAACGTGTTTCTGCAGATTCTCAATTCCCCTTGATAGAGCATCAACATCCGGCTCCTTAATATCTTTTAAAGATTTTCCTCCGTGATATTTAAGGGCTCTTACAGTGGCAACAAGAACAGCTGCATTGGGTGATAATTTTGCAGAGCGGCATTTAATATCAAGGAATTTTTCAGCTCCAAGGTCAAAACCAAATCCAGCTTCAGTTACAGTGTAGTCAGTAAGAGACATTGCAGTTTGTGTAGCAATAACTGAGTTTGTTCCCTGTGCTATGTTTGCAAAAGGCCCTCCGTGAATAATTGCAGGTGTCCCCTCAATTGTTTGCACTAAATTGGGCTTAATAGCATCCTTAAGGAGAGCTGCCATTGCTCCGTGTGCCTTTAAATCACGAGCATATATGGGTTTTTTCTCAAATGTAAATCCAATAAATATATTACCGAGTCTCTCTTTAAGATCCTCCCTGTCTTTTGCAAGACACAATATAGCCATCACTTCAGATGCAGCGGTTATATCAAAGCCAGTCTCTCTTGGGATTCCGTTGCCGGTTCCTCCCAATCCTACAACTATGTCTCTTAGAGCTCTGTCGTTCATATCCATAACTCTCTTCCAGGATATCGTCCTTGGGTCTAGATTTAGACTATTATTTTTGCTCTGGATATTATTATCAATAAGTGCGGATAAAAGATTGTGAGCCTTTTCAATAGCTGCAAAGTCTCCTGTAAAGTGGAGGTTAATATCCTCCATAGGTAAAACCTGAGAATATCCACCTCCGGTTGCTCCACCTTTAATTCCAAAAACCGGCCCTAGAGATGGCTCTCTTAAAACAACGGTTGATTTTTTGCCAATTCGGTTTAAAGCTTGAGATAATCCAATAGATACAGTAGTTTTCCCCTCTCCTGCAGGTGTAGGTGATATGGCCGATACTAAAATAAGCTTGCCGAATTTGCTTCTGTCAATATATTTAAGAGGTAGTTTTGCTTTGTATTTACCATAAAGTTCAAGGTCTTCGGCATCTATACCAAGTTTGGCCGCAACTTCGCCAATAGGGCGTAACTTGACTGTGCGTGCAATTTCCTGATCTGTCATAATTATTAATATTTGTATTTGTTAATGATAACTTATGTTTTAACCTTAACAAATATAGTTTATTAAAGTTTTCATTCAAAGATTATAATAGAGGAAGTTAATAGTTAAATAAAGGTATTTAAATAAAAGATATATAACATAATAAAAATATTTATATTTAGT
>JAQVRQ010000110.1 GCA_028700975.1 Bacteroidales bacterium
AATGAACGGAGCAGACAAGGAGGATAGGGAGGCGGCACTTGCCTTGGTAAACAGAGCAAACGGGGCGATAAGAGAGGTGGAGTCCTATCTTGATGAAACCTTTATAATTGCACCATCTTCGGGAGAGGTTAGTGAAATCTTTCCGGAAGAGGGCGACCTTATTGGAACAGGAGCACCCATAATGAGCATTACAGACATTTCAGAAATGTGGTTTACATTCAGTGTGCGCGAGGACCTGCTCAGTGGGTTAACATTGGGTACAATTATTAAAGTTCAGGTACCGGCACTTGGGACGGAGGAATTTGAGGCAAAAGTTACCTATATGAAGGCAATGGCCTCATATGCTACCTGGAGATCAACAAAGGTTAGCGGGGGATTTGACGCAAAAACTTTTGAATTAAGGGCCACTCCTGTAACCCCAATAAAAGGGCTGCGCCCAGGAATGAGTATAGTAATCAAACCAGAATTAAACTAAAATGAAACTCTCCCCACTCAAAAATGTTCTTAAGCGAGAGCTAAAAAAGATGTTCAGCAGACCCATTTACCTTTTTTCTACTCTATTTGTGGTCGCATTCGGATATCTCTTTTTTCTCACGCTCATTAATGAGGGTCTTCCGGAAAGACTGCCTGTAGCAGTTATAGACAGAGACAATTCGGTTATGTCAAGAAGGTTTGCTCGCGAACTGAATACAACTCCTATGACTCAGGTCGTTGCAAACTGTGCAAATTTTTCAGAGGCCAGAGACCTTTTGCAGAGAGGAGAGATATATGGATTTATTGACATTCCTCCGGGTTTCTACAAAGAACTGCTTTCCGGGAAAAGACCTGAGGTATCATTCTATGTTACCAACTCATATCTTATTGCCGGAACTCTCAGTTACAAGGATATGCTCACAATGTCCACACTCGCCTCTTCTGCCTACCAAAGAGAGGTGCTCCGAGCAAAAGGGATGGATGAAAAAGCCATTATGGGAAGAATTCAACCTATCGTTATTGACACACATCAAATAGGAAATCCCTGGGCCAATTATGGAGTCTACCTTATAAATGTTATTATGCCGGGAATCCTTCAACTTGTGATACTGCTTATGACAGTATACTCCATTGGAATTGAACTCAAAACCAGAAGCTCACGGGAGTGGATGAGTGAGTCAAAGGGCTCTCTTGCGCTTGCGCTTTCCGGAAAGTTGCTCCCCTACTCTGTAATGTTTATTATACTGGGTATTGCCGGCAACATTATTCTTTACAAATATACCGGGTTCCCAATGAACGGCTCTCTGCTTAGATTCTCAGCTGCTACAATTTTGTTTGTTCTTGCTCATCAAGCAATAGGTATCCTGATGATTGGATTGTTTCCGGTACTGCGAGTTGCTATAAGCTTTGCAGCACTCTATGGCATTCTATCATTCACTTATGCGGGTTTTACATTCCCAATTGAGGCGATGCCTCCTCTTGCACAAGGTGTAAGTGTGCTATTTCCAATCCGCCATTATTTTCATATATATGTAAATGAGGCGCTGCTTGGAACCTCATTCGTTAATTCAGCACTCAGCTTTATGGCAATATTTATATTTTTGGGATTACCCTTTATTGTATGGGACAGGCTCAAAAAAGCACTAATTAATCAGAACTCCCCTTTAAAATAGATATGAAAACAGGATTAAGTGACCTCTATTGGGTTATAAAAAATGAGGTTAGGCACATTTTCAGGGACAGGGGGGTAATGCTCATCTTTTTTGTAGCCGGAATAGCGTACCCTCTCCTCTACAATGGAATTTACAAGAACGAATCTGTTTATGAAATACCTATAGCCGTAGTGGACCAATCTTCATCTCTCCAGAGCAGAGAATTCCTTAAGAAACTCAACGCTACACAAGAGGTAAGAATCAGCAACAGATGCTTGAATATGGAGGAGGCAAAAGCTCTTTTTATGGATGGTAAAGTTCACGGGATTGTGTTTATCCCCTCTGACTATCATATCAAACTGGCAAGAATGGAACAGGCAACCATCTCAATTTTCAACGATATGAGCAGTTTTCTGTACTATAAAGGGCTTATGATGGCAACTAACTATACAATGCTTGACGAGCTTAGACAGATTCAGATAAATCGATACAATGCAGCAGGCATTGGAGGAGAGCAGGCAGAACAATTAGTGGAAGCTATCCCCGGAAATGATGTGGCCTTATACAATCCCGGCGGAGGCTTTGCCAGCTTTTTACTACCGGCTATGTTAATTCTCATAATACATCAGACTCTCTTTTTCGGAATAGGGATGATGGCAGGAACAGCCAGGGAAGAGAGCCGAACTCATTCACAAATACCCGACCATATGCAGGACAGAGGAATATACAAAGTGGTATTTGGAAGGGCTATTGCATACTTTCTGCTATACATTCCAATAACTGCCTATATAGTAGGGTTCATTCCCAAGTTTTTCAACCTGCCACATATCGGTAATATCTGGACTCTATCCGGCTTTATGATTCCCTTCCTTCTGGCAGCAATATTCTTCTCAATGACTCTCTCTGTCTTTGTCAAAAACAGAGAAACCGGGCTTATAACATTCCTGTTTTTCACCATTATACTACTATTTTTATCAGGATTTTCATGGCCCAGGCAAAATATGCCCGAAATCTGGAAATGGATCTCATATCTGTTCCCATCAACTCACGGAATTCAGGGGTATATTAAAATCAACTCTTCGGGCGCAACCCTTTCGCAGGTAAGATTTGAATATGTTCAACTCTGGTTGCAAGCAGTATTATATCTGCTTGCATCAACCATATCTCTTAGCTTAGTTGTAAAAAAAGAAAAAACAACTACTCAACGGTAACAGATTTGGCAAGGTTGCGCGGCTGGTCTACGTCGCGCCCCTTTGTCACTGCTATATGATAGGCTAGCAGCTGAAGAGGAATTACTGAGAGAAGCGGATCAAGGTACTCGTGGGTATCGGGAACCTGAATATAATAATCTGCCATTTTACTAACTATATCGTCACCCTCTGTTACAACTGCAATTACCCTCCCTTTACGCGCCTTAATCTCCTGAATGTTACTAACAACCTTCTCGTAAAGATTGTTTTTAGTGGCTATTACAACTACAGGCATTTCGGAGTCAATTAAAGCGATAGGGCCGTGCTTCATCTCAGCCGCAGGATATCCCTCGGCGTGAATATAGGAAATCTCTTTAAGTTTTAGAGCTCCCTCAAGCGCAGCAGGATAGCTAAATCCTCTGCCCAGATATATGAAGTTCTTTGCATAGGTGAAAATCCTTGAAAAGCGCTTAATTTTATCACTCATCTCAAGAATCTTTTCTATCTTTTCCGGGATCCTTGACAGTTCAAAAATAAATTTTTCTATATCCTGCTGTGTAATTATATCCTTAACCTTGGCGATATTTAGAGCCAGCATCGTAAGAACAGTAACCTGCCCAGTAAATGCCTTTGTTGAAGCAACACCAATCTCCGGTCCCACGTGGATATATGAACCA
>JAQVRQ010000007.1 GCA_028700975.1 Bacteroidales bacterium
CTGGAGTTTCCCAGCAGGAATATTAATTGAAAAAATTAATGTAGATGGTGTCAAAATTACTGTCTCCCCTCCGGAGGGTCTTTGAAGTACTTTAATATTATCACTTTTAACCATTTCTGTGTTAAGGGATAATTCTGGTCTGTTTGACCTTCCCAGTATAATATAATTATCATCCGGTTGCCATATTATATAACTATCTGTGCATAAAGGCGATAATAAATCTGCATCTGGAAGATAGTAGGGGAGAGCTGTAATTTTTTTCTGCATTATATTGATTTCCAATATTATTTATGTATTGCTTTATCTACGGCTTCAAATCCTGCTTCCATAAATACTTCAGAAACTGTAGGATGTGTATGTACTGTCTGTGCAATATCATAAACAGTTGATTCCAACTGGATATAGGCAGCAGCTTCGTTAATCATATCTGTTGCATTAGGAGCTACTATTTGAACACCAAGAACTTCTCCAATTTTATTGTCAGATAAAATTCTAACAAAACCCTCTGCTGACCCCTCTGTTTGCGCTTTTCCATTTGCAGAAAGCGGAAATTCGCTTACTTTATAGTCGTATCCACCCTCTTTTAATTGATCTTCTGTAAGTCCTATTTGAGCTGCTTCAGGGACTGTGTACATATTCATAGGTAACTTGGAAATATCAAGTTTTGCTTCAATACCCTTTAGTCTGTTAATTACAAATAATCCTTGAGCAGAACCAATGTGAGCAAACATCGCTGTGCCATTAACATCCCCAACTGCGTAAATCCCTTTAACTGAGGTTTCGCAATTTTCATCAACAATTATATAACCATCTTTTTCAGCTATTTCAATATCTGATGGAACAATGTTAGCCTTTCTGTCTGAAGCATTAATTATTATATCGCATTCAACTTCCCTCCCCGAAAGATTTAGAGTGCCATTTTCCCATATTTCTGAGGTTGATGTAATTTGTGTATTATATATAATATTAATCTTCTCCTTTTTAAGCTTGCTTTCCATATAGTTTCTTACATACGAGTCAGCTTTTGGCATAATATGAGAAGAGTCTGAAATTAAACTAACATTTTTTCCCATCATATTGAATAACTGAGCTAGTTCAATAGCAACAGGGCTTTTGCCAACTACCACAATATTTTGAGGCACCTCTCTCTCAGTAAATAATTTTTTTGGTTCAACAACAAGGTTATCAAATTTGCTTTCAATTTTGGGAGAAGATGATCCGGTGGCAATAATTATGTTTTTCGTTTCAAGCAGTCTGTTGTCTGCTAGTACTGAATTTGGCGATATTATTTTTGCCTCTCCAATTATTATGTCAATCCCATTCTTTTTCAGAAGGAATTCAACACCACCGGTAAGCCTTTTCACAATAGTATTTGACCTTTTAATACCCTTCGTCCAATTAAATGATATGGATTTTTTATCAATTCCTTCAATTCCAAATCTTGCAGAATCATTTGATATTCTTTGATATAGTTTAACACTCTCCATCATTGCCTTAGATGGAATACAGCCCCAATTCAGACACATTCCGCCAATTTGATTCTTTTCAATTATGGCTGTCTTAAGGCCTACTTGGCCGGCTCTGATAGCTGCAACATAACCAGCAGGTCCTGAACCTATTATTATTAAATCATACATATTTATCCCCCTTTTTGTTATTCCATTATTAGACTAACCGGATCTTCCAGGTAATCCATAATTGTATTTATAAATCTAGCGGTTTCTCCTCCATCTGCAATTCGATGATCTACACTTAAGGATAAAGGCAGAACTAATCCTGGTACAACTTGATCATTTTTAACTATAGGTTTTTTGTTAATTCTTCCAATACCTAATATCCCTGCTTGTGGATAGTTGATTACCGGTACTGCAAAAAGGCCTCCAATACTACCATAACTAGTTATACTGAATGTACCATCTTTCATATCATTAAGAGTAAGCTTTCCATCTTTTGCTTTATCAGATAGGATCTGTATCTCCTTTGCAATTTCTTTAATTGAAATTTTATCTGCATCTCTTATTACAGGAACTACAAGACCTTTTGGTGTGTCTATCGCTATTCCGATATTATAATATTTTTTATAAATCATAACTCCCTTTTCCATATCCATCTCTGCGTTTAAAGCACGGTATTTTTTTAGTGAAAGGGCAGTGGCTTTTATGATAAAGGCTAGATAGGTTAATTTAACATCATCATTTGCGTATCTCTCCTTATACCTTTTTCTTACTTTATCAAGCTCACTAATTTCCACCTCCTCAAAAACTGTCATATGCGCAGCATTATGTTTGCTTTGAATCATATTTTTTGCGATGGTTTTTCTTATTTGAGATAAAGGTTCCATCTCAACAAGTTTCTCATCAGAAACAATTCTTGAGTTTGTACCTGTTGAAGTAGGAGAAGTTGTAGTATCTGAGGCAAATCTGACTATATCTTCTTTAGTGACTCTTCCGGCAGGGCCGGTCCCTTTCACCTGGTTAATATCAATCCCACTTTCTTTTGCAAGGGCTCTCGCAACAGGGGTTGCTAGAACTCTTTTTGGTTTATCACTTAATTTTATTGAACTAGTATCAACACCCTCTTTGCTTGCTGAAAGAACTGCGCTATTTCCTGCTACCTCCAATGTCCCAACTACTCCAGCGCCCTCTTCTTCAACTGACTCTGCTTTTGATGCCTCTGCAACAGCAGCTTCCCCCTCAACTCCAGCCATATCAATCTCCACTAGAGCGGAGCCAACGTGTATCGTCTCTCCGACTTTGCCAAATTTTGCTGCAATAATTCCATCTCTGGGGGAGGGGATAGCCGTTACAACTTTATCGGTTTCCATTGTGACAAGAGAATCTCCCATCTTTACACTTTGGCCCTTTTCCACGTGCCACTCAACAATAGTTCCCTCTTCCAGGCCTTCACCAATATCTGGAAATTTAAATATATATCTCATAATACTAATATTTTACAATTTTTTCAATCTCATAGAAAATTTTATAAGGATCCTGCATATAATGATGCTCTCCCTTTGGAAGTGGAACTATCACATCAAAACCAGAAACTCTTACAGGAGGCGCTTCAAGATGAAGAAAGGCCTCTTCAATGGCTATTTGGCTTATTTCTGCACCAAGTCCAAAAGATTTTGGGCCCTCAGTGACAGTGATGATTCTGCCTGTCTTCTTAACAGATTTTGAAATAGTCTCTTTATCTATTGGATAAATTGATCTTAAGTCTATAAGCTCAACGCTTATTCCTGCCTCCTTTGCCATAACTATAGCTTTCTGAACCTCTCTAATCATTGCTCCAAACGATACAATAGTTACGTCTTTGCCTTGCGAAATTACATTTGCTTTCCCTAGAGGAATTGTGTATTTGCCTTCAGCAACCTCTTGTTTTATGGCCCTGTAAATCCTCTTGGGCTCCATAAAAAGGATTGTGTCGTTACTTTCAATAGCAGAGATAAGCATTCCTTTGGCGTCGTGAGGAGTCGATGGGGCGACAACTTTAAGCCCTGGTATATGTCCAAAAATGGCCTCCATACTTTCACTATGATGTTCAAGGGCATTAATACCTCCTCCATATGGCATCCTAATAACCATCGGTGTTTTATGATCTCCTCTTGATCTGTTGTGCATTCTTGCTGCGTGACTTATGATCTGATTAAATGCAGGGTAGATGAATCCACAAAACTGCATCTCAACAATTGGCCTCAAACCTGCAATCGACATACCTATTGCTGTACCTACAATCCCAGATTCTGCCAGAGGGGAGTCAAATACCCTATCGGCACCATACTTCTTCTGAAGCCCTTCTGTTACTCGGAAAACACCTCCTTCAACACCTACATCCTGTCCGTAAACAACAACGCTCCTGTCTTCATTCAACTTTATATCCAATGCATCATTAATTGCATTGACCATATTCATTATTTTCATTTCTCGTTCTCTTTTTAGGTTTGTTATTATTTAGTCCTGGATGCTTTCCACTCCAGGAATCTTTCGTACTCTTTCTCTTGCTCTTTAAGATCATCCGGCATCTCGGCGTACATATATTTAAAAATGTCTTCCTTTGGATAAGGGCCATAATTTTCTGCTTCAATGAACTGCCTGTCAACCTCTACCTTGTATTGTTCTATTATCTTCTCCTCTTCTTTATCTGTCCAAAGTTTCTTTGAAATGAGATAACTTTTAAGCCTTTTTAATGGATCTTTTGTATCCCAAAGCTCTTCCTCTTCCTTAGTTCTGTATTTAGAAGGGTCGTCAGAGGTAGTATGAGCTCCTTTTCTATATGTTACTGCCTCTATTAGTACGGGACCTTCACCTGATTCACATATCTTTATAGATTCCTGGAGTGTTTTATACATTGCAAAGTAATCGTTACCGTCAACTTTTATACCTTTAACTCCATATGCTATTGATTTTATTGCAAGGTTTTGTGATGCTGTTTGCATCTTTGTTGGAGTAGAGATTCCATATTGATTGTTTTGAATAATGAATATTACCGGAATTTTCCATACTCCTGCAAAGTTTATGGCTTCGTGGAAATCCCCTTCCGATGTTCCGCCATCGCCTACAAAGGCATATACAAGGTCTTTATCCTTACTGTATTTAATTGCATAGCCAAGGCCTGCTGCGTGAAGAAATTGCGATGCTATTGGAACGCTTATTGGAAGGGTTCTTTTTGCTTTGCTATATTTTGATCCATCCTCATATCCCATAAAATAGAGAAACAGCTCTTTTAGTGTTACTCCTTTGGCAAGCATTGCTCCCATCTCTCTAAAAGCCGGAACAAGCCAGTCATTATCTTTGATTAAGGAACCTACAGCACCTGATATTGCCTCTTGACCATAATTTGGAGGGTATGTGTATATTCTACCCTGTCTCTGATATGATACTATCTGTAAATCAGCCGTTCTAGCAAAAAGCATATCCTTATATGCTTTTAAGAGATCTGCATCTTTAATTGAAGGCAACATATCCTTGGCTACAATCTTACCATTGTGGTCGAGGATCTGAAACTCTATGTTATTGATTGGATTATAATTGTTAAACATAATTTTTTAATTAATGATTTTATTATAGAACAATCAATATTAGATATTGTTGAGGGTAGCAAGAATCAAATAAAAAGGGTGACTAAAAAGCCACCCTCAATTATTACAATAATTGAATTATTATAAGTCGTGCCTTACAAAAAGTTCAATAGCCTGATACTCTGCCATACCCAGTTTATCAAATAGTAAGGCGGTATTGTGGTTCCTCTCTTCTGCCCTTTGCCAAAACTCTCTTTTATCAGAACCTGGAAAAAGAGGTCGGTCTTTTTGAGATTGATGTTTGAAGATAGCCTCTCTTTTGATGATTACCTCTTCCGGACTAAGTGGAACAGCCATATTGGAATCTTCTACATCCCACTCTTGCCAGGCTCCTCTATATAGCCATACTCTGCAATCTTTCATCCACTTCTCGTCTTTAAGCTCTTCCAAAGCAGCAAAAATTGCCTGTAGACAGACTCTGTGAGTACCATGAGGGTCGCTCAAGTCTCCTGCTGCGTATACTTGATGAGGTTTGACTTTTTGAAGAATGTTTTTAACAATTTCAATGTCGGCGCTGCTAACAGGCTTCTTCTTTACTCCTCCGGTTTCATAGAATGGCAAATCAAGAAAATGCACTCTGTTTTCCGGTATTTTAAGGTAACGACAAGCAGCTTTAGCTTCTCCTCTTCTAATAGCAGCTTTTACAGCTCTTATGCTAGGAGTATCTGGCTCTCCGGGATGCTTAACACTGAGTTCCTTAAGTGCGTTAGCATAAATGTTATCGCTTTTTGCAGTATCAAAATCAAATATTTTGGAACTATCTCTTAAGAAGTCAAGAAACCTTACAGCATCGTGATCAAATACTGCAATATTACCAGAGACTTGATATGCAATATGAACTTCGTGTCCGTGTTCTGAAAGTCTAGCCATTGTTCCACCCATTGATATTACATCATCATCAGGATGAGGGCTGAATATTATAACCTTTTTGGGAAATGGTTTTGCTCTCTCAGGACGAGTAGAGTCATCTGCATTTGGTTTTCCTCCCGGCCATCCGGAAATAGTATGCTGAAGATCGTTGAATACTTTTATATTAATCTTACTTGCAGGACCTTTTTCCGTAACAAGATCACTCATTCCATTATCGTTATAATCCCTATCAGTAAGCTTGAGAATAGGTTTATCAAGTTTTTTGCATAACCAAAATACAGATTTTCTAATCATAAAATCTGTCCACTCAATGCTTCCTGTGAGCCAGGGGGTTTTAACCCTTGTTAGCTCAGCTGCAGCAGGCAGATCAATTATAATCTCAAGATTATCGTGTTGTTGGAGATAGGATAGGGGGGTTTGTTCATTAACAACTCCCTCCACCATTTTTGCAATTGCTGGAGCCTTACCCTCACCCCAAGCTAGGAAGAAAATCTTCTTAGCAGAGAGTATGGTTTCAATACCCATTGTAAGGGCGTGGAATGGCACATATTCCACTCCGAAGAACTCTGACGCAGCAGATATCCTTGAGGAGTAGTTAAGGGTAATTAGACGGGTTTTTGAGTTATAAGGAGAACCAGGCTCATTGAAACCCATACCTCCGGTAACAAGGGCATCTATACCTCCGAATTTTTTAATCTTTAACTCATAGTTTTCGCAATAATCGTGAACATTAGCTTTAGGAATTTCTCCATCAAGAAAATGGATGTTTTCTGAAGGAATATCAATCCCATCAAGAAGGTATTCCTGGAAAAATCGGTAGTGACTTTGTAACTCCTTTTTATTCAAGGGCCAATACTCTTCTACAGAAAAAAGCTGAACGTTTTTGAAGGATAAATCCTTCTTTTTATGAATGTTAACCAACTCTTCATAAACCTGAATTGCAGAAGAACTAGCGCTCAAAGCCAAAACGCAGTTCTGACCTTTTCTTGATTTGCTTCTTATAAGTTCTGCAATACTTTCGGCAACGAGAAGAGATGCTGCGGAAGAATCCTCGTAGATATCTACCGGGATTTTCTCGTACCTTTTTGTGAAATCACCGTGAATAATCATATCATTAGAATTGAACTGCAAAAATAATTAAAAATTGTTATTAGTATTCATACTTTTCCCACAGACGCTCAAGCAGAGACCTTATCTCTCTTTCTCTTGGATTGTTAGCAGGATTGTAAAATTTTCTTCCAGACATTGACTCAGGCAAAAATTCCAAATCTGTAAAATTCCCTTCATATGAATGTGCATATTTATAATCCTGCCCATATCCAATGTTTTTCATCAGTTTTGTAGGAGCATTTCTCAAATGAAGAGGAACAGCTTTGAATCCAGATTTTTCAATTTCAGCAAGAGCTTCGTCTATAGCCATATAGGCAGAGTTGCTTTTAGTAGAAGTTGCCAAATATATTGCTGTATGAGACAAGATAATTCTAGACTCTGGCATTCCAATTTTACTGACAGATTCAAAACAAGCGTTTGCTAAAAGCAGAGCATTTGGATTTGCAAGTCCAATATCCTCAGAAGCAAGTATAATCATTCGTCTTGCTATAAACAGTGGATCTTCTCCGCCTGATATCATCCTTGCCATCCAGTATATTGCAGCATTGGGATCAGACCCTCTTATACTCTTTATAAATGCAGATATAATATCGTAATGTTGCTCTCCATTTTTGTCGTACAAAGCAATATTTTCCTGAAGCTTCTCAGTAACCAGTTTGTTTGTTATAACAATTTTCTCCTCGCGTGAAAATGAGGAGAAAATAAGCTCGATTATATTTAAAAGTTTTCTAGCATCACCACCAGAAAATCTAAATAGGGCCTCATTTTCACTTATAGAAATATCTCTCTCTTTAAGAATTAAGTCTTCATTTAGAGCCCTCTTAGTAAGTTTATCAAGATCTTCTACTTCAAGAGATTTAAGAATATAAACTTGACAACGCGAGAGAAGGGGAGTTATAACTTCAAATGAGGGATTTTCAGTTGTAGCACCAATAAGCGTTATTGTTCCATCCTCAACGGCACCCAACAGAGCATCCTGTTGGGATTTACTAAATCTATGAATTTCATCAATAAATAATATTGGTCTACTTTTGGTAAAAAGAGATCTTGATTTTGACTTTTCAATAATTTCCCTAACATCTTTAACGCCCGCATTTACAGCTGAAAGTGTGTAGAAAGGTCGTTCAAGTTTATGAGATATTATTTTAGCAAGAGTTGTTTTGCCGACTCCGGGAGGGCCCCAAAGAATAAATGAGGAGATATTTCCACCCTCAATCATTTTTCTAAGCACAGCATCTTTACCGACCAAATGTTCCTGGCCAACATAGTCATCAAGGGTAGTAGGGCGTAGACGTTCTGCTAAAGGTGATGTTGGTGATGTTTCGCACTCCTCAGGGCTATTTAACATAATATAAATTGTGTTATTATTATTGTGATTCTTTATAACGTTTGCTTAATTGCTTAATTATACGGGATATAACGCTTTCAATTGAAGCATCTGGTTCTATAATATTATAACCTCCCCAAAAATTCTCGTCAGTAAAATCTTGAACTTTAGCAGACATAATATCTCTTGACTTTATTCTGCTTTGATTCTCAATTCTCCTTTGGCGATCAGAAATTTCTGTTGATGCAAGCTCAGACATAACTGTGTAGTTGCTTTTAAACCATCTCTTATCCCACTTCGCGTTAAATTTTACTTCTGTCCTTGAGTAATCAAAATGCCATATTCCATTTATTTCTTTATAATTAACCAAGTAAGCCGCTGAAACAACTTCCATTTTTAGATTTGAAGGTTTCTTTTTTATGAAGAATGTGTTTGCTCTTGGATTATCTTCAACATTCATATTAAATTCTATTCTGGCAATAGCCATAGATTCAGATTCTATATATGCTCTTCCTCTAAACAGAATGTCAGAAATAAATGGTTTCTGATTAAATTCAACAACATAAAAATATCTGTTATCAATGGTTACCGGTGTGGATAATTTAAAGTCGTAATACTCTTTCATAATTATAGGTTCAACACCAAGAAAAGGATCTCCAGCAACATCAATCTCCAATGCTGAATGTGGACCGCCTTGGAATTTTACTAATAGAGTATCAATTCTGTTTGAATCATAATTTCCTCTTGCTTTGTAAATTCCTATTTGATCCATTCTATAACTACCATAACCTGATTTGTTAATGTCAAGAACGGCCTCATTTATAGACACATAAGCATTTCCTTTTTTTATCATCTCTCTATAAAATCCTGTAATTTGCTTAGAGTCAACGTGGTAGTTTCTGTCAATTCTGTTTAAGGCCATAATCATTAACTCTGTAGCATCCTGTGGCCTGATTGTTATTGGCTTTAGATTAATATCTGATGGGCTTAATGTTATGTTAACCTTTTGGTTTAAACCAGGTGTGATAATAATTCTCTGGGTTTTGTATCCCAAGTAAGATATGAGTAATGTATCTGCCTTGAGAATTGTTGGAACCTTAAGTACAAAATTACCTTCAGAGTTGGTAACATTGCTTATATTCGTAGATATCAATTGTATTGAAGCGTAGCTCAATTGTCTTTTGCTGGAGGCGTCCAGCACTTTGCCCGTTATGGAGTAAAACTCCTGAGCACTCACAACATTGAAACTAAATATCAACATTATGATCATCAGTCTGTAAAATGCCTTCATAATATGTTTCATTTAAATGTTTCTTTCACGAATTTACGAAAAACCTTAATTTCGCACCATATAATAACAAACTATGAAGAAAAAAGTTAGAGAGATTTTAGAGGGAGTTGTAATAGAATCAGTTGCAGCAGAGGGACGTTCAATAGCAAAAGTTAACGGTAAAGTTTTATTTGTTCCTTTTGCAATACCAGGTGATATTGCTGATATTGAAATCCACAGAAAGAAAAGTGGATGGATGGAGGGTGTTATTAAAAAGATTATTACTCCATCACCAGACAGAATTGAACCTTTCTGTAGTCACTACGGAGTTTGTGGCGGGTGTAAATGGCAACCCCTTCCCTACCCCCTTCAGTTGAAGTACAAGCAACAACAGGTGGAGGATCAATTAAAACGAATTGGCGGATTGTCTTTGCCAGATGTTTTGCCAATAATGGGATCTGAAAACACTATTGAATATCGAAATAAACTTGAATTTACCTTTTCAAACAAAAGATGGGTAAACTCACTTTCTGAAGCTGAAAATCTATCAGAAATTGAGCGGTATGGAGTTGGTTTTCATATTGCAGGAATGTTTGATAAGGTCTTGGACATTACAAAGTGCTATCTTCAGAAAGAGCCGTCTAATGATCTTAGAAATTACATTAAAGATTTCGCTATTGATAATAACTATTCATTTTTTGACCTTAGAGAGCAGAAAGGGCTTCTGAGAACTCTGATAATTAGAACCTCTTCAATTGGAGAAGTGATGGTGATTCAAGTTTTTTCACATTATGATAAAGATAAGATTAATAGGTTGATGTCGTCTATTATCTCAACATTTCCTCAAATTACATCACTCAATTACGTAATCAATGAAAAACGTAATGATACAATAAGTGATCTAGAAGTTGTTAACTATCACGGACGCGATTGTATATTTGAGGAGATGGAGGGTCTGCGATTCAGGATTGGGCCGAAATCATTTTATCAAACCAATAGTCAACAAGCTTATAGATTGTACTCTGTTGTTAGAGAGTTTGCTTCTCTAACTGGAAACGAGATTTTATATGACCTCTACACTGGAACAGGTACTATAGCGCTTTTTCTAGCCTCGCAAGTGTCTAAGGTAGTGGGTGTTGAATATGTGCCTGAAGCAATTGAAGATGCAAAGATTAATGCGTCATTAAACAATATTTCGAACTCAGTTTTTTATGCAGGAGATATGAAAGATGTTATATCTGATAGCTTTATTGAAATTAACGGTAAGCCGGATGTAATTGTATTGGATCCTCCAAGAGCTGGGGTACATCCAGATGTAATTAATGTGATAGTTAAGGTAAGGCCCTCTAAAATCATATACGTCAGTTGCAACCCTGCTACCCAAGCAAGAGATATTTCGTTTATGAAAGATAGTTATACTGTCAAAAAAGTACAGCCGGTTGATATGTTCCCTCATACACATCATTTAGAAAATGTAGTTTTACTTGAGCTAATATAGATGAACTGAAAGGTTTGGATATTTATGTATCTCTTCCTCATAATTTATAAGATTGCAAATGTCCGTTATAAATTTTAATAGTATTTAAGCTTAAGTGATAGATTGATAAATTAATAGATATACCATATAAAGCTTTACTTAATAATAATCTAAAGCTAGTGAATCCTGATTAGTTGATTTTGTAAAGAATAACAATTTGAGTAGTTTTAGAAAAAATAAGAGATAAACAAGATTCTTAAATAAATGAATGTTTAATGAAAATAAGTAATTCTAAAAGAAATGATACTATATGTGCAATTGCTACGCCGGGTGGTAGTTCTGCTATATCGGTAATACGAGTTAGCGGTGAGAATTCAGTAGATATTGTAAATAAAATATTCAACCCATTTAAAGGCCCCTCCTTTAAGAATGGCAGTCAAAGAAAAATGAGATTTGGAGCAATTTATAATGAAAATAATCTAGTTGATGAGGTTCTTGCCGTATCTTTTTTTGCTCCAGCATCATACACAGGTGAAAATTCTGTAGAGATTTATTGTCATGGATCCCAATTTATAAGAAAAGAGATTATGATGCTCCTTTTTGTAAATGGTGCACGACAGGCAGATCCTGGAGAGTTTTCCTTGAGAGCCTATCTTAATGGTAAAATGGATTTGTCACAAGCAGAGGCCGTTGCAGATCTTATTTCATCTGAAACTTTAGCTTCACATAGAGTTGCTATTAACCAAATGAAAGGTGGCTTTTCAAAAGAGCTTTCTCAGATGAGAGCTTCTTTACTTAATTTGGTGTCATTAATGGAATTAGAGCTAGATTTTAGTGAAGAAGATGTTCAGTTTGCAGATAGGGCACATTTGAAAACATTACTAAGTGAAGTTAAAACTCATCTTGAAAATCTTATTGATTCATTTGCTTTAGGTAATGTTATAAAAAATGGTGTGCCAGTGGCAATTGTAGGCGCAACAAATACTGGCAAAAGTACTTTGCTTAATTCAATTCTTGGAGAAGATAGGGCCATTGTATCAGATATTCACGGTACAACCCGAGATTTTATTGAAGATATTGTAAATATTAACGGAACAGCATTTAGGTTTATAGATACTGCTGGGATTCGAAATACAGACGAGAAGATTGAAGTTCTTGGTATTGAAAGAACTTTTGAGAAGATCAAAAAGGCTACAGTTATTGTATTAATGCTAGATGCGGAAAGACCTGAAGGTTTTTCAGATAGTATTGAGAGAATAGCCAAGTCAATTTCCCCTACCTCCCAATCTTTAATCATCGTAATTAATAAAGCTGACTTATATAATTATGGAGACTCTTTAACTGACCTAACCAAGCTAGTAGAAAGTTATACTTTAAATAAAGATTTAAAACCTGTTGCTATTTTGCCACTTTCAGCCAAAAGCCAGGTAGGGATATCAGATCTTAAGCTACATATTGCAGCATCCGGTGAAATTTCCAATATACCTACTGATACAATACTTGTCACAAATGTAAGACATCACCAAGCATTAATTCTAGCACTTGACGCTATAGTAAGAGTTGAAGATGGTTTGTTAAATAACTCTCCTACCGACTTATTAACTCAAGATATAAGAGAAGCCATCATACATCTTGGAGAAATAGTTGGAGAGATTAATACAGAAGAGATTCTTGGGAATATTTTCAGTAAATTTTGTATCGGGAAATAAAAGTTAAATTTGAGATGTTATAATATAAGGATCTAATATGGAAATATTTTTGTTTTTGTTGATGGGCCTCCTTTTAGGTAGCGCGATAGGTTGGTTTGCGGGAAGGGGGTCTGCTCTAAAGCACTCTTCAATCAAGAATGATGAATTACTTGAAAGGTGTAATAACCTTGAAAAGGAACTTGCATCAGCGAAGATGGAGAGCGTCGTTAGGCTTGACACTGCCGAAAAAATGTTGGCGGAAAAGAACCTTGATTTATTAAATCTAAGGGAAGAACTTAAGTTTCTAACAGATAAACTGAATACTGTCAATGAAAAGGCTGCAATGTCTTTTGCTGATAACGTTGCTCTAAACGAGAAGCTCAAAACGCAAAAAGCTGATATGGAGGAGTTAGCTAAGAGGTTTAATCTTGAGTTTGAAAATATTGCAAACAAAATACTAGAATCAAAAAGTGTAAAGTTCACTGAATTAAATAAGAGTAATTTGAAAGATATTTTGGAGCCTTTAGGGAAAAATATTGACGAGTTCAAAACAAAAGTTTCCGAAGTTTACGATAAGGAGTCTAAAGAGAGATTTTCACTTGGAGAAAAGGTAAAGGAGCTAGCCCAGTTAAATCAAACAATAAGTGAAGAGGCAAGAAATCTAACAAAAGCTCTAAAAGGTGAATCAAAAACACAAGGACGATGGGGAGAGATGATACTTGAAAAGATACTTGAAATGTCTGGTTTGAGAAAGGGAGAGGAGTATACAATGGAGGAGCAACTAACAGATAATAATGGGAATGCATTAAGATCTGACAATATGGAGAAAAAAATGAGGCCTGATGCTATTGTTAAGTACCCGGACAACAGGAATGTCATTATTGACTCTAAAGTCTCTTTAAATGCATATTTAAGGTATGTGGAGGCAAATGATCCCAATGATCAAAAAAGAGAACTTGATGCCCATATTTTGGCTATTAAAAACCATATAATGGCACTAAGTAGCAAAGGATATGATGATTATCATAAATCGCTTGATTTTGTAATGATGTTTATACCTAGTGAGCCAGCTTATATCGCTGCCCTTCAGGGAGATTCTGAGTTATGGAGCTTCGCTTATGAGAAAAGAATACTTATAATGAGCCCAACTAACTTAATAACTTCCCTTAAACTTATAGTTGATTTATGGAAAAGAGAGTATCAGAATAGAAATGCTCTTGCAATAGCAGATAGAGGTGCCAAATTATACGATAAATTTGTTGGTTTTATTGAAAATCTTAAAGATGTAGGGAGTTCAATTGATAAAGCAAGGGATAAATATGAAGAGGCTTATAAACAATTGACCTCTGGAAAAGACAATCTTGTTTTGCAAACTGAGAAATTAAAAAAACTAGGTTTAAAAACGAAGAAAGAGCTAAAACTAGAGATTATTGAAGATATTCCGGATGAGTCAGAAGATAATCAGAATGGATAACCTACACCAAATTGCAGACTGTAAGTGTCATTCTGGAACCAGTTGAAAGGTTTTATCCAACTTCTTTTAACCGGATCATAGGCAACCATACCTAAATCAAGACGAAGTATTACAAAATCAAGATTAAGTCTAGCTCCAAATCCCCAGTTGAAGGCTATACTTTTATAGAAATCATTAAATCTAAATCTGCCCTCTTCTCTACCCTGTTCTGATTTTATCGTCCATATGTTTCCTAAATCTGCAAATAGAGCTCCCTCTAGCTTCCAAAACATCAAGAATCTGAATTCGGCATTGAGTTCAAGCTTTAAATCTCCTGTTTGGTTTGGTATTGAAAAGGTTGTGTCTACAGGTGCGGATCCGGGTCCTACGGATCTTGCCTGCCAGCCTCTTAAGCTGTTGGCTCCTCCTGCATAAAAGAGTTTTTCAAATGGAAGGGATTTTGAATTCCCGTATGACACTCCTACTCCTCCATTAAACCGTGCTGCAAATGCATTCTTTTCATCTATTCTCCAGGTTCTAGAAAGTGTTAAATCTGTTCTAAAGTACTGAGAGTAAGGAGTATTCCAGATGGTTTTTGCACCAGTAGAGTCTATTGGCATTTTTGAGTTAAATAGACTTAACAGGTTCCCTGAAATATCATTGATCCACCTAATATAAAAGTATGAGTTTTTTGGATATGGTGATGAATCAGTTGTATAATATAAAGTTGCTCCGGCTCCCATATCAAAGTGATTCATATAAGAGTTCCTCAAAAATGGATCGGTTAGACTCTCATAGAATGTTTCAGACATATTGTTAAGCTTGACGATGCTTAGCTGGATAGGATTAATGCGATAATACATTCTCCCATTATTCCAGTTATAACCATAGTTTAAAGATATTAGATTCCTTGTAAATTCAGGTCTGTTTTGATAATTGTAACTTAAATTAATATCTGTTCTAGGAACTGAGTATTTGAAAATTCTATCTGGGAGAAGTAAAAAATTTGGAGTTGAAATTCCTGCAGAAACACCTAATTCAGTAGATTTAACAGGGTCGTTTATCTTAAACTGAAAGTTTCCCATAAAGCCAAGATTCAACCACTCTCCCCCTTTAAAAATATTTTTATGATAATATGAAATTGCAGGAGATATTCCTAGTAGACCATTTGAGTTACTTGACGCCTCAATATTAATCTTGTATCCTTGCATTTTTGATGGAGTGAGCCTAATTGTGGCATCAACTGTTGCTGAATCAATTCTATCACCCTTATTTACTGAAAGTTCGTCAAATTGAAGGTTCACGCCGGAAAATAGTCTGAGTGCCAGTAGTCTATCATATGTAGTGTTAACCCTCTTTTCTGAATAAAGGTCTCCAGGTCTGATCTGGTTCATTTTATATAAGACAGATGGATTTATAATTGTTCCACCTTGATTAATAATTTCCACGCCATTAATAAGGGTAGTGTCACTTTCCTCACTTAAATAAGAGTTTGGATCTGTTGGGTCATAGGAAGAATAAATTTTTACTCTATTAATTGAATACTTACTATGCTTTTTTGAATCCTCAGGTTTCTCATTTCTGGTGTAGTTTAAAATTCTAATAAGAAGAGTTGCAGAATCTTTGTGAATTAGAGTATCTGCTACAAAGAAGAAATAATTCTTGGAAAAATTATAATATCCAATATCTCTAAGTTTAGTAGTAATTCTTTCACTCTCTTCTTCGAGTTTTTTTTCCGATAGATAATCCCCTTTATGAATAATTGAAGAGGAACTATCTGATGATACAAATGAGTTGATAAACTCATCGGGGATATCATATTTAATATCTGAAATTGGATATCTTTTTCCAGGATGCACAGTATATATCACAGAAGCTATTTTATTTTTAAGAGTAATGCTGTCTTTTACTTTACTATCGTAATATCCCAATGATTCAAGATAACTTTCAATATTATCGTTGCTTTTTTTTACTAGAGCACTATCAAATATTACCGGAGCTTGCCCCAGTCTTGTAACAAATCTATCCCATCCGCTACCAGTTCCGTCACTCCAGTTGTATATGTTCAAAAATGGATTCCATCCTAAGACGATGTCATTATTAGGTTTCTGTCGAATGTAAGACATAAGTTCAGACTCTTTAACTTTTGAACTTACGGGAATTATTACAGAATTTTTTTTAAGTCGATACTCTCCTTCTGGTACAACTTTTACGGTGCTACAAGAAGTCAAATGACTTATTGTCAGAACTAAAGTTATTATAGCTACAAGAGTTTTATTCATCCTATGTTATCTATTTTATGCAAAAATAACTTAAATAATAAGTTTTCTACTGAGAAAAATATAAAAAAGGAATATATTTGCAGTTAAACACAATCCAAGTTAGTTACATTAGGTAAAAATATTCAATTCAACTAAGTTACATTCACATAATGAAGAATAAATACATTGATTTAATAGAACAATCTTTTGAGTTTCCTCAAGATGAGTTTAGAGTGGAAGATGGTGAACTCTATTTTCATAATATCCCGGTTATGGACCTTATTGAGCAATATGGAACACCTCTTAAGATTACATATTTGCCTAAAATATCATCACAGATTCAAAGGGCTAAAAGGATGTTCAATGTTGCAATGGCAAAAGTGGACTACAAAGGTGAGTATCATTATTGTTATTGTACAAAAAGTTCTCATTTCTCTTTTGTTATGGAAGAGGCATTAAAAAATGACATTCATATTGAGACATCATCTGCATTTGACCTAAACCTTATTGAGTCACTTCACGAACAGAATGTAGTAAGTAAAGATCATTACATTATCTGTAATGGCTATAAGAAAGATATATATATTGAAAACATTGCTGGATTCATTCAAAACGGATGGAAAAATACTATTCCTGTCTTGGATAATATGAATGAATTAGACCAACTTGATGCTGCAATTGAACAAAATTTGAAAATCGGAATAAGAATTGCTGCGGAAGAGGAACCAAAATTTGAATTTTATACATCCCGCCTTGGTATACGATATAGTGATATCATTCCCTTCTTTGAGAGTAAGATAAAGAAGAATAAAAAATTCTCTCTTAAAATGCTCCATTTTTTCATTAACACAGGTATTAGGGATAATGCATATTATTGGAACGAATTAAGTAAATGTGTATCAGTTTATTGTGATTTAAAAGCAATCTGTCCAGAACTTGATTCCTTAAATATAGGCGGAGGGTTTCCCATTAAAAACTCTCTCGCCCAAGATTATGACTATGAGTATATGGCAGAGGAGATTATTGCTCAAGTAAAGAGTATATGTCAACAACGAAACACTCCGGAACCTCATATTTTTACTGAGTTTGGTAGTTTTACAGTTGGGGAAAGTGGTGCAACTATATACCAGGTAATGGGACAAAAGCAGCAGAACGATAGAGAAAGATGGTATATGGTTGATAGCTCATTTATGACAACGCTTCCGGATACGTGGGGTTTAAAACAACGGTTTATTCTTCTTCCTGTTAATAAATGGAACGACGAATATCAAAGAGTTTTTCTAGGAGGCCTTACTTGTGATAGTCAGGATTACTACAACGCAGAGGCTCACGCTAATGCAATATTTCTTCCTGTTACTAACGTAGGGGAACCTTTATATATCGGTTTCTTTCATACTGGAGCCTATCAAGAGTCTATCGCTGGATTTGGAGGTATTCAGCATTGTCTGCAGCCTGCTCCAAAGCATATTATTATTGATCTTGATGAGAACGGAGAGTATTTTACAAAACTTTTCAGTAAAGAACAGACATATAAATCAATGCTTAAAATATTAGGTTACTAATGATATCAAAGCAAGAGCTAAAGTTTGTCAAATCACTTGCTCAAAAGAAATTTAGAGATGAAAACTCTATGTTTGTTATAGAGGGAGAAAAGCTTTTGCAAGAGGCCGAAAGGAGTAATGTAACAATATTAAAAATATATAGAAGAGAGGAAATTGGTGATGAGAATATGTCAAAAATTTCACAACTAGCTTCACCCTCTCCGGTACTAGCTGTTCTAAAAATGCCTGAAGTTATTGAAAATCCAAAACCTAATCCTGAAAAAATCCAACTTTCACTTGATATGGTTAAAGATCCAGGTAATTTAGGCACAATAATAAGAATCGCAGACTGGTATGGAATAGATGATATTTTTCTCTCTAACGGATGTGTAGAGGTTTATAATCCCAAATGCGTTCAATCAACAATGGGCGCATTGTTCCGCGTAAGAGTTCACTATGTAGATCTTCCTGCATTTATTAATACTTACAAGGATTTACTTCCTGTGTACGGTACTTTTTTAAATGCTACATCAATCTATAAAACAAACCTTGAAAATAAAGGATTAATTGTATTAGGCAGTGAATCCGATGGTATTTCAAAAGAGGTTGCATCTTTAATTGACAAAAAAATTATGATACCCCCATTTCCTATCAATTCTAAGAGAAGCGAATCTCTAAATGTTGCGATTGCAACAGCTGTAATTTGTGCTGAATTTAGACGCCCTTTTGGCGCATAGCTTCAAACATAATTATAGATGCCGCAACTGATACATTTAAGGATCCTATTTTTCCAGCTTGTGGAATCTGTGCTTTATATTCAGATATCGCAAGTATTGAATCAGAAACACCTTTATCTTCAGATCCCATAATAACCGCAGTGGGTTTTTTAAAATCAATATCGTAAATACTTATATCACCTTTTTCTGTTGCTGAAACAATTTGAAAGCCATTCTCTATTAAGTAATACACGGCAGACCTAAGATTTGGGACTTTTGCCGCAGGTACTCTTAGTAAAGCTCCAGCTGAGGCTTTGATAGCCTCTCCATTAACTGCAGCCCCACCTTTTGCTGGTAGAATAATCCCCTTTGCTCCGGCGCACTCGGCACTTCTGGCAGTTGCCCCAAAGTTTCTGACATCACTTACCCCATCCAAAAGGACAATAATTGGATTAGAATCTGACGATAGAGCATCTTCAACAATCTTTTCTATAGATGAATACTCAACTTGAGAAATTAGAGCTATTACTCCCTGATGCCTTCCTCTTGTTATTCTGTTTAATCTCTCTTCCGGAACAAACTGCACATTAACCCCTGCATCTTGAAGCATTTTTAAAAGTCTGTGAAATTGCATCCCGTCAAGACCCTGTCTGAACATTACCTTTTCAATTCTCTTTCCTGCTTCAAGCGCCTCCATTACAGGGTGCATACCAAAGAGATACTCATTCTTATTTTCCATTTTTATTATTAATTATGTAGAGACTCCCACTCCTCCATTAGTTTTGAAAGTTTCTCTTTTAAAACATCATATTTTATTATAAGTTCACTTAACTTATCCATCTCTGGTTGTTTTGATAGTTCATTTTCAATAAGGGCTATCTCCCCTTCTGTTTTTTCAATAACAGACTCACAATTTGCTATTTGTTGCTCTCTTTTTCTCTCATCTTTATTTCCTTCCCGTTTTTGCCTTTTCCAAGAAACTTTATCTTGAGTCTGATTTGGTAATGATTTAGATATTCTCGGTAGTTCAATTTTCTCTTTGTTATCGTTTTCTTCTCTTTTTCTCCTCTCTAGATAGTCTGAAACTGATCCTATGTGTTCTCTGATTCTGCCATCTTTGAATTCAAGAACTTTATTAACCAAACCATCTAAAAAATCTCTATCGTGAGAAACCACAACAAGGGTCCCATTATATTTAATCAAAGCCTGTTTAAGAATATCCTTAGATCTAATATCCATATGGTTAGTGGGTTCATCTAATGCAAGCAAATTGTATGGCTTTAAAATTAATTTTGCCATTGCTAGCCTAGATTTTTCACCTCCACTTAATACTGAGACCCTTTTTTCAACGTCTTCTCCTCTGAAAAGAAATGCTCCAAGGATATCTCTTATCTTTGTTCTAACATCACCTGTTGCTATTTTCTCAAGAGTTTCAAAAACCGTATCGTTTCCAATTAGTAGCTCATCTTGATTTTGAGCATAATAACCAAGAGATACATTGTGACCAAGTTCAATTATTCCTGTTGTAGGAGTCAACTCACCAGAAAGAAGCTTCATAAAGGTGCTTTTTCCCTCTCCATTTCTTCCTACTAGAGCAATCTTCTCTCCTCTTTCAATTATTATATCGGCATCTTTAAAAACGTTTTTAGTACCATAGGATTTCCCGAGATTTTTTGTTTTTATAGATATGTTCCCAGATCTTGGAGATGAAGGGAATTTCATTGTTATAGTCGATTTATCCTCTTCCTCAACCTCAATTCTATCAATTTTATCAAGCTGCTTAATCCTGGATTGAACTTGATTTGACTTTGTTGCTTTGTATCTGAATCTTTCTATAAACTCTTCGCTTTTTTCAATTAGTCTTTGTTGATTTTCATAAGCAGATCTTTGTTGCTCCATTCTCTCCTTCCTTAAGAGGATATATTTTGAATACGGAACCTTGTAATCATTTATTTTACCAAGCATTATCTCTACTGTTCTGTTTGTAACCTTATCTAAAAATCTCCTGTCGTGAGATACCAGGATAAGAGCACCAGTATAGGAAGCTAAGTAATCTTCCAACCATTGGATAGATTCTATATCAAGATGATTAGTAGGCTCATCCAGAAGAAGAGTTGTAGGCGATGAAAGAAGTATTTTGGCTAGTTCTATTCTCATATTCCACCCTTGACTAAATGATGAAGTTGGTCTCTCTAGTTCATTAATTTTAAATCCAAGACCAAAAAGTGTTCTCTCTGCTTCACCTCTAGGGTTACCACTTTCATAGATATTCAGTTTATCGTGTAGTTCGTTTAGTTTGATAATCAGATTATGGTAATCTTCGCTATTATAGTCATCTCTCTGTGAGAGTTGAGCAGATACAGCATCAATTTCCTCTTTTATGGCATCAATATGAGCAAAGGCAAGCATAGTCTCATTAATAACACTTTTATCCTTGGTATGCTCCATCTCTTGTGGGAGGTATCCTATTTTTTCGGATGCCGGTATCATAACCTTCCCTGAGGTAGGTTTATTTAAGCCTGCTAAAATTTTAAGAATTGTAGATTTACCGGAACCATTTTTTCCAACCAGTCCAATTTTGTCTTTGTCTCCTACATGGAAATTGACATCACTGAAAAGATTGTATCCTCCAAAAGATACTATGAGGTCATTAATTGCTATCACGGCAGATTAGTATGCTGAATTCGTAAAGAAGATATAGTGGAGTTGCAACGACTAGAAGAGTAAAAGCGTCACCGCTAGGTGTTATAATTGCTGCTGTTATAACTAAAATAGTAAAAGCGTGTTTTCTGTATTTTTTTAAAAGGCTTTTACTTATAATACCAATTTTGGAGAGAATAAGTGCAAGGGCAGGCATTTCAAAGACAATACCCATTATTAAAATAAGTCTTGTAAACATTGATATATACGACTGGAGTGATATTTGATTAGGAACTGCTTCGCTAACCTGATATGAACCCAAAAACCTTAATGTTAAAGGAAAAACAAAAAGGTATCCAACGATTACTCCAGTTATAAAAAGAAAAGATCCAAAACCAAATGCTCTCCTGGTAGCCTTTTGTTCATTTTCGTATAGCCCCGGTTTCACAAATAACCAAAATTGGTACAAAATATAAGGGATTGCAAGGATTAAAGAAAGGGTTAGAGATACTGATATATGTATAAAAAATTGAGCAGATAGCTCAATATTTATAAGGTCAAGATTAAAATCTTCACTAAAAGTACTACCCAACAATTTATAAAGAATAAAGTCAGGTTTAGTTGGAGCAAAAATAATATCACTAAATAAAAAATCTTTTGCTAGAAAAATAGGAATTGCAAGAAGGAAAATTGCAATAGCAGATCTGAACAAAACTCTTCTGAGTTCGTCCAAATGATCCCAAAAGGTCATCTCTCCACTCACTTTTTATCTTGCTCTTTATCTGAATCTGTTGTGTTTATCTCATCTTCAATCCCTTTGACACCATCCTTAAAGCTTTTAACTCCTTTGCCAATTCCTTTCATAAGTTCAGGTATCTTCTTTCCTCCAAATAGAAGAAGAACTATTAATGCGATAATAATGATCTCAGTTGCCCCAATTGACCCCAGAAATAATAAATGGTTCATTTTATTTGTGTTTAATCGTTTTCAAAATATGGTTTAAATACATCAACTACAAACTCGGGAGCTCGTGTTGGTTTTCTGCTTTGTGTGTGAATAAACCCCAAAGTTACACTTCCGGAAGCAACTTTCTGCTTTTTGGAATTAAAAATATCTGAATCTATAATAATTTTAACTTTTGGAATATCCTTAATTGTACTGACTATACAAATCTCCTCACCCATTTTAACCGGAATTTTATAATCGCACTCAATATGAATTACAGGCATCATTATCCCTAATTCTTCAATTTTTTCAATAGGAAGCGCTAAATCTTTAAGAGCTTTACTTCTGGCAGTTTCAAAATATCTAATATAATTTGAATGGTGAACTATCCCCATAAGGTCTGTTTCATAGTATCTAACTTCAAGTTTCGTTTCTGAAATATACATTTTACTTCATTTTTATTGAACCAATTCCTGGTATGTGGTATATAAGTCTTACTTGATCTATCTCAAGAGTACTTCCATCTGCTCCTACAAAATATTCTCCTTGGCTACTTGATGAAAATCCAACTGAGACAAATTTAGTTTCGCCTAAATCATATCCTGAATTTGGCGATATAAGTATTTCCGTCTCTTTCCAGTTTATAACATCTTGATCAAAAATTTTTGTTCCAGATGCATATGGATTATCTCTATTATCACTCCAAAACTCTATCCACGCTTTACCTGAATCCATACCAGATAAGTCTTCTACCGGATTAAAAGCAGGTATTGTTGTAGAAGATGTCTTAGGTGAAGTTCTTATAAGTTTACTCCCTTTTTTGTACTTGTAAACAAAAACAAGTTTTTTTGGTAAGTATTGACCACTATAGGGAATCCCAAATAATGTCATACTAGATGGGTTGTAAACATCAGTTGCTAAAGTGCTGTAATTGAATTTTCCTAAAAATAAATTCCCAGATGCCAAAGAGGTGACTTTTATTATATCAGCAAAATTTATTGTTGAGAGAGAGGTCTTAATTAAAGCTCCATAATCTGATCTGTATCCGGTCGTTCTCTCAACTCCTACGACAGATGGATTATTTGAGCTATTCCAACCAGAGCCGTCACTTGGAAATATGGTATTTTCAATAGTTTTAAATTGAGGATGTGGGTGCCAAAGCTCCATATCTGCATTTGGTAATTGAGGTGCCGGAATAACTTTAATTTTCCAACTTTTTAAAGTGCCGTTTTCTGAAATAACTTCAAATTCGTAATTGCTTCCCCAAGGAATTTCAACAATACCACCAGAAACTATTCCATAAACATTAGAACCTATACTCACTTTAATTTTAGGGATGAATTTTAGAGGTGTATTTTCTTGAAAATTCTCTACAATTAATACAATTTCTCCAACTGAGGGTTCAATATATACTTCGTCAATTGTGTATGAATATGATGGATTTCCTACTATAAATTCAAGTATCTCGGCATTGTCAGATAAAGGTTTAAATTGATTTTCAAGCAAAATGGTCCAAATCTCGGAAATTCCATTTCTTGAAATAGTAAAAGTAACTTCTTCGTCTAAAGAATTAAATGTAAGATTAGATGGTAGGTTTGTATCAATGTCATAGGTCGTATTAATTGATACATTACTCAAAATCAGAGGGAAGTCTCCGGGAGATATCACTGGAATTATTATGTTTTTTTTCTCCTGATTAATAACTGGAGTACCTAAATTTAATGATTCACTATGTGCAGAATAAGAATCCCAATGAAAAGATTTTATATCAATTATTGTCGTAAACTCTCTCAGAACAATTTTCCACTCTGAAAAAACTCCAGAAATATTATCTATTACATAGAAGGTATTAATTCTATTTTGATTAGAATAAGTAATAATTCCATTGTCTGGTAATCCAGAACTTGTTAGAAAATCTTTAAGTTGGTATTCAACCTTAACTTTAATCTCATCACTGACGTTATCAGCACTATAAAAAAGAGTTAGAGTTCTATCTTTAGAGTGACTAATTAGCGTATCAATGATGAAACCTTCAGATGTAGATATTGCAGATAAGTCTGAAAATGGCATATCTAACCGTTGAGATGCGATAGAAACCTCCTCCGGATCCGCAATAAACTCAGAAATAGGGCTAAGCATAATAATTGACCACTCTTCTTCTCGTCCACTCTCACTGAGTAAGTTTAATTTAATTGTTTCACCTTGAAATGAAAATGTTACCTCATCGCCATTATTCCAGTTAAGAATTTTTGCCCCGTCTGAAATACCTATTAATGGCTTAATTGTAAGTGGGTAAGTTGGATTTATAGAGTACAAAGATACAATAGACTCTGTTGGATCTACAAATCCATCTTTAGCAATAAAAAAATGACTATTTGACTCTTGTGTAGTCTGAAATGTAACAATTTCTGAAATCTCTTTTGATGGCAGGAGGTTAACTTTGAATTCATATCTTTTAGTCAAGCCACTACTAGATACTATGTTAACCGTTTTAATTGATGATTGATTTGCAAATTCAATTGACCCGTCGTTATCAAGCCCTAAAATTTTAATGTTTTTGTCGGAACATTCTATTATTGGATTTACCCTTATTGGGAATAAATATTTCCCATATTGTATAGGGATTGTTACGCTATTGCCATCAATTAAAGGGGTTTCAAGAATAACATCATCAGGTGATACAGAATGTATTGATACATTTACTATACTATTTTCATCGCTAAGTTGAGCTACTTTTTCACAGGAAAAAAGCAAAGCAGCAAAGAGAATTATCTGCATAAACTTTTTGAAAGTGTAAAAGTAGATTTTTTTCATAATTGTTTAAGAAGTTCAGCCCTAGCTTTAGTCAATTTTTCAATTTTTGTATTTGCGTCTTGTTGTTTCTTGTATTCTATTTCGACAACCTCTTTTGGAGCACTTTCTACAAATTTTGAATTTGATAATTTTTTATTAACGGCCGAAAGGAATTTGTTTAACCTATCTAATTCGACATCAATTTTCTTAATCTCCTCTTCTTTATCAACAAAAGTGTCAAGAGGTATAAAGAATTCAATTGTTCCAACCATAAAGGAACCACCTGCTGAGCGATTATCTCTCTCCTTCATTGAGGATATTGAATCAATATTTGCCATTTTAATAACAAATAAGAGTAGCTCGTGAGGAATTGTATTACTTGAAATAAAAATTGATAGACTATCCTTTTGAGATATATTCCTTGATTGTCTGATATTTCTAATATTTACAATTATCTCTTTACAAAGATTTGCATAATTAATGTACTCTTGATCATACTGTTTAGATAATGGTATAGTGGAAATCATTATACTCTGATTATCATTTCTTTGATTGATATTTTGCCATAACTCTTCAGTAATGAACGGCATAAATGGATGAAGCAACCTTAGTAGTTTGTCAAAAAACTTTTTTGTAGAGTTATAAGTTTTAATATCAATATCTTCATCACGTCCCGGCTTAATAATTTCTAGGTACCAAGAGCAGAAATCGTCCCAAAAGAGTTTGTATAGAGCCATTAGTGCGTCAGATATTCTGAACTTTGTAAAGTGGTCATTAATGGTTTCAATAGATTGTGATAAAAGATTATCAAACCATTTAACAGCAGCAGCAGATCTTTCACTCTGAGGAATATCTTGATTGAAATTCCATCCGGATACAAGTCTATATGCGTTCCAAATTTTATTGGAAAAGTTCCTGCCCTGTTCTACCTGACTTTCGTCAAAAAGAATATCATTTCCAGCACTACTACAGAGAAGCATACCAACTCTTACTCCATCTGCACCATAAATTTTCATTAATTCTATTGGATCAGGTGAATTTCCAAGAGATTTCGACATTTTCCGTCCCTGTTTATCTCTAACGATACCTGTTAAGTAAACATTCCTAAATGGAATTTCTCCACAAAATTCATCACCAGCCATTATCATTCTGGCTACCCAGAAAAAAAGAATTTCCGGAGCAGTTATTAGGTCATTAGTTGGGTAATAATAGGCAAGATCTTTGTTTGGCAATTTATCTGGAAAACCTGGTTTATTAGGGTCAAAAACAGATATTGGCCACAACCAAGAAGAAAACCAAGTATCTAAAACATCTGAATCTTGCTTTAGCATTTCAAATGAAATATTTGGATTAATTTTTCTTGCCTCATTGAGGGCTTCTTTCTCATCAGCTGCGACAATAATAGTTCCATCAGGAAGATACCACGCAGGAATTCTTTGTCCCCACCACAACTGTCTTGAAATACACCAATCTTTGACATTTTCCATCCAATGCCTGTATGTGTTTTTGAACTTGTCGGGAATTAGACGGATTTTATCTTCTTCTACATATTTTAAAGCTTTATTTGCAGCCTCCTCCATTTTCATAAACCATTGCAACGATAGCTTGGGTTCTATTACTGCATTGGTTCTTTCAGAGTAACCAACTTGTGATATATAATCCTCTACTCTCTCTAGTTGACCTTGGTCGGAAAGCATTTCAACAATTTTTCTCCTTGCCTCAAATCTATCAACCCCTACAAGTATCTGTGCCTCTTCGTTTAATTTGCCCCATTTATCAATTATGTCAGTAACTGGTAATCTGTGTCTAATTCCAATTTCATAATCATTAATATCGTGTGCCGGTGTAACTTTTAGGCATCCAGTGCCAAAATCCATCGTAACATAATCATCTTCAATAATTGGGATCTCCTTGTTAATTATAGGAATAAGGATAGTTTTACCTTTTAAAAAGGAATATCTTAAATCTTCAGGATGAATACATACAGCTGAATCTGCCATTATTGTCTCTGGTCTTGTCGTCGCTACGACAATATATTGGTCAGATGGAACACCATTCTCAGATATATAATATCTAATATGATAAAGCTTTGATTTTGTCTCTTTACGTATAACCTCTTCATCGCTAACAGCTGTTTGACCTTCAGGGTCCCAGTTAACCATCCTTACACCTCTGTATATTAATCCTTTTTTATAGTAGTGAACAAAAGTATTAATTACACCTTTGCTTAATTCCGGGTCCATTGTAAACTTTGTTCTATCCCAGTCACAAGAGGCTCCAAGCTTCTTTAACTGTTCTAGAATTATACCACCGTGTTTTTCTTTCCACTCCCACGCGTGTTCAAGAAATTCTTCCCTTGAGAGGTCAGATTTGTCAATTCCTTGAGCTTTTAGTTTCGAAACGACTTTTGCCTCTGTGGCTATTGAGGCGTGATCTGTTCCAGGAACCCAACAGGCGTTCTTTCCCATCATTCTTGCCCTTCGTACTAAAACATCCTGAAGAGTATTATTAAGCATATGTCCCATATGAAGAACTCCTGTTACATTAGGAGGAGGAATGACAATGGTGTAGGGTTCTCTTTCATCGGGCTCTGAATGAAATAATTTATTATTAAGCCAGTACGAGTACCACTTCTCTTCTGTCCCAGTTGGGTCGTATTTTGCAGGAATCTCCATAAAATATTATATGTTTTAAC
This sequence comes from Bacteroidales bacterium, assembly GCA_028700975.1. Classification (GTDB taxonomy): domain Bacteria; phylum Bacteroidota; class Bacteroidia; order Bacteroidales; family UBA932; genus Bact-08. The sequence continues at coordinate 27,864 of JAQVRQ010000007.1, forward strand.
AATCCACAAATGTATGAATTTTTATCTTATATTTGCGAACCACTTAATTACACTTACAAATATGAACGCTGAAAATGAGTTAAATATAGAATTGAGTGCTGAGGTAGCTCAGGGATCATACTCAAATCTTGCAATAATTACACATTCTAGTAGTGAATTTATAATCGACTTTATTCGAATGATGCCTGGGGTTCCTAAACCAAAGGTAGATAGTCGAATAATAATGACTGCAGAGAATGCAAAAAGAGTATTGATTGCGCTTCAGGATAATATTAACAAGTTTGAAGATCAGTTTGGTGAAATAACTATTCACACCAGCGAAGATGGGGCTATTCCCTTGGCTTTCGGCAACAATCCAGCTGAAGCCTGATAACAATAATTAATAAGTATGACAAAAGCATTTAAAATTGTTGTTCTGGCAAAACAAGTGCCAGATACCAGAAATGTTGGCAAAAATGCAATGAAGGAAGATGGAACCGTCAACAGAGCGGCTCTTCCGGCCATATTCAATCCAGAAGATATGAACGCTCTGGAGCAGGCTCTAAGGATTAAAGATAAATACCCAGAGAGCAAAGTACTTCTATTAACAATGGGCCCCGGCAGGGCTGCTGATATTATTCGCGAGGGTTTGTATAGAGGTGCTGATGGAGGCATTTTATTGACAGATAGGAAGTTTGCCGGAGCAGATACTCTTGCAACATCTTATGCAATATCAATGGCTTTAAAGAAGATAGACCCTGATTTAATTTTTGCAGGAAGACAGGCTATTGATGGTGATACTGCTCAAGTAGGCCCTCAAGTTGCGCAAAAGTTAGACTTGCCTCAAATAACTTATGCAGAAGAGGTACTTGAGATAGATAAAACGAAAATTCAAGTTAAAAGAAGACTTGAGAGAGGTATTGAAATTGTGGAGTCCTCTATCCCCATAGTAATTACGGTACACGCAACCGCCCCGGAGTGTCGCCCAAGAAATGCAAAGCAATTGATGAAGTTCAAACACGCAAGAACCTTATCAGAAGAGCACGATAATGAGCATAATTCCTATCTTCCACTTTACACAATGGACTATCTAAAAATTGAAGAGTGGGGTGTAAACGAAATTGGAGGGGATGAAAAAAATTATGGTTTGTCGGGTTCGCCAACAAAAGTTAAAAAAATTGAAAACATAGTATTTCAGGCAAAAGAGTCTAAAAAATTATCTTCATCTGTTCAGGATATGGACTCTCTAATGAAAGAACTTATAGCCTCGCATACTATTGGTTAATAAATTAAAAGCACAAGGATGAACAATATTATAGTTTATATTGAAACAGATAACGGAAAGGTATGTGATGTAAGCCTTGAATTGCTTACAAAAGCCAGGTCACTATCAGTTCAATTAGGATGCAAGTTAGAGGCTATCCTTATTGGTCAAGCAGTAGAGCCATTAGTGCCATTATTGGCTAATTATGGCGTTACAAAAGCACATATAGCAGATGACAAACGGCTGGAAAACTATCTCACCTTACCCTACTCAGAAATTGCTATCTCAATTATCAAAAAGGAGAATCCTCAAATAGTTCTATTTGGAGCAACAAGTATTGGAAGAGATTTAGCGCCTAGAGTTTCAGGAGCTCTTAACAGCGGATTAACTGCTGACTGTACCTCTCTTGAGATTGGTTCCCATACGGACAATAAGGCAGCTAAAACATACGAGAATCTTCTTTATCAGATAAGACCGGCGTTTGGAGGTAATATTATTGCAACAATAATTAATCCGGACCACAGGCCTCAGATGGCAACAGTAAGAGAGGGTGTTATGAAGAGTGAGCCACTAAGGCGACCTACTGAATGTGAGGTTTGTAAAGTTGATGTTGAAAAAATTCTAAATGACACTCATTTTATTGTTAAAATAATCGAGAGACATATCGAAGAGAAAAAGATTGATATTAAATCATCATCAATTTTAATTGCTGGTGGATTTGGAGTTGGATCAAAGGAGAACTTTGACTTGCTTTATGAATTAGCTAAAGTCCTAGGTGGAGAGGTGGGAGCTTCAAGAGCTGCTGTTGATGCTGGATTTGTTGATCACGCAAGGCAAATTGGCCAGACAGGAGTTACTGTAAGACCTAAACTTTACATTGCGGTCGGTATATCAGGTCAAATCCAACATACAGCTGGTATGGATCAATCAGCAATGATTATATCAATAAACACAGATGCTTCTGCTCCTATTAACCAAATAGCTGATTATGCTATAACTGGAGATTTTTCAGAAGTGATTCCAAGAATGATTAAGGCATATAAAAACAACAGCAAATAGAGATGGCAAATTTTTACAAAGACAATAAAGATCTGAAATTCCAGTTTGAGCATCCTCTTATGAAGAAGATTGTTGCACTTAAGGAGCAGGACTTCAAAGAATCTGGACAATTTGATTATGCGCCTTGTACAGCAGAGGATGCCATTGATTCTTATGATAAAGTAATGGAGATAATGGGAGAAATTTCTGGAGATGTTATTGCTGTAAACGCAGAAAATGTCGATCAGTCTGGCCCCGTTCATCACGATGGTAGAGTTTATTATGCATCAGGAACCAAAAAAAATCAGGATGTATTAACGCAGGCTGGAATGTATGGGATGGCCCTTCCAAGAGAGTTTGGTGGCCTAAATTTCTCTATGGTTCCTTACGTTATGTCAGCAGAAATTGTTGCCAGAGCAGATGCTGGTTTTGCAAATATTTGGGGCCTACAAGATTGTGCCGAAACAATTAATGAATATGCCTCTGATGATATCAAAAAAGAGTTTCTCCCAAGAATTAATTGTGGCGAAACTTGTTCAATGGACTTGACAGAACCTGATGCAGGATCAGATCTCCAGGCTGTTATGTTAAAAGCGTCATACAATGAGAGCGAAAACAAGTGGTATCTTAATGGAGTAAAACGATTCATTACTAACGGAGACGCAGAAATAAAATTAGTCCTTGCTCGTTCAGAGGAGGGTACAACAGATGGAAGAGGCTTGTCATATTTTGTATATGATAAAAAGTGGGGAGGCGTTACAGTCAGGAGAATTGAAAATAAACTTGGAATTAAAGGCAGCCCCACTTGCGAGCTGGTATTTAACAATGCTCCAGCAAAACTTGTTGGTGAGAGGAAACTTGGCCTAATAAAATATGTGATGTCTCTTATGAATGGTGCCAGGCTAGGTGTGGGAGCACAATCTGTGGGAATATCTGAGGCCGCATATAGAGAAGCTCTTAAGTATGCACACGAAAGGACACAATTTGGAAAACCAATAATTCAATTTCCGGCTGTCTATGAGATGCTTGCTTTAATTAAAGCAAAGCTTCAGGCTTCAAGAACACTTCTATACGAGACAACTCGTTTTGTGGACATATACAAAGCTTATGGGTTTATTTCCGAAGAGAGAAAACTTACTCCTGAAGAGAGATCAGAATCAAAAAAATATCAAAAATTAGCTGATATGTATACCCCTATGCTTAAGCTAATGTCATCTGAATATTGCAACCAAAATGCATATGATTCTTTACAAATCCACGGAGGGTCTGGTTTTATGAAAGATTATCCTATTGAGAGAATTTATAGGGATGCAAGAATTACTACAATTTACGAAGGGACTTCGCAGTTACAGGTTGTAGCTGCACAAAGATATGTAACAAATGGTTCATATCTCAATCAAATGAAAGATTATGAACAAATACCGGTAAGACCTGAATTTGAGCCATATAAAAAGCAGATTGTAGAAATGACAGATCAATACGCAAAGACAGTTGAACTCATCTCTGGAAAGGATACTGAATATGTTGATTTCCATGCTAGAAGATTAGTTGAAATGGCTTCCCATATTATAATGAGCTATTTACTTCTTCTCGATACTCAAAGAGATGAAAGTTATGAGCCATCGATGGAGATTTTTATTGGAAAATCTAAGTCTTGGAATAATGAGCGCTTCTCTTATATTAATGATTTTTCAGAATTTAAAATGGGATCCTTTTTATCAGTTAAAAGCGAAACATCTATAGATGCATAATTTCTTAATTGATATAATATTAAATGCCAAGAGAATGTACTCTTGGCTTTTTTTATCGGCATTCATCAGAGATGGTACGATCTTTCCTATCATTAATGGTTTCTGTTTCTATAGTCGCGTGATATATACCATCTTTAGCAAGAATTTCTCTTATCATTTGTTTTATTGAGCAAATATCGTAATCGATATTATACATTATATGAAGAGATGCAATGTTTTTAATACCATCTATACTCCATATATGTAGATCGTGTACAGACTCTACTCCATTTATGTCAGCTAACCTCTGTTCTAAATCTGAAATATCAAGGTTTGCCGGAACTTGTTGAAGCATTATGGCTAGCGTGTTCTTAATGTTTTTGTACACGTTGAACAGAATCCATAATGCAATAATAATTGAGAGAATTGGGTCAATTTGAGTAAAACCAGTAAAGTACATTATTATACTTCCAATCATTACTGCAGCCCAACCCAAAACATCTTCAAGCATATGTAATTTTACAGCATTTTCATTGTGGCTGTTACCTTTTTTCAGTTTGATTACCGCTACTCCGTTAATAAGCATCCCTAATATTGAGAGAATTAACATTCCTGTTGCGTTTGTATCCTGAGGATTAAATAATCTAACAGTACTCTCCTTAATCATTACAATAGACCCTACAATTAATATTATTGAGATGAATAATGATCCTAAAAGAGAGAATCGTCTATATCCATATGTAAATTTATCATCCCCTCTTTTCTTGGATACTTTTTGTAAGTATAGAGCAATTCCCAAAGAGAGAGAGTCTCCAAAATCGTGAATTGCATCTGAAAGAATGGCTACAGAATTTGTTATTATACCACCAATAAGCTCAATAATAGCAAAAAGCAAGTTTAGAGAAAATGCAGTAAGTAGATTTCTTTCTGAATTAGTTTTAATTGTTTTTTCCATAAAAAGCAATCTATTTATTTATATAAACGAATTTACCTCTCTAATGTTTGAAAAAATCATATTAATGAAAATTTCTATCTTTGTAAAATTAAACTAAAACTATGGAACCTAATCTCACCCTTGTAGTATTTGCTTCAACTCTCCACGATAATATTTCTGTTTCGGGATCTAGAGAATCTTTATATTCTGACTTTAAACAAAGGTATTCTTTAAAAATTGTCAGTGCTCAAGAGTATGAACCAATTAAAGGGCAGGAAGAGTTTGCAATAGCATTTATTGCGACAGGTGGTACTGAACAGATTTTTTTAAGTCACTGGCAAAAAATTTCAAGGCCATTAGTAATATTGAGTGATTCGTTCCATAACTCACTTGCGGCATCTCTTGAAATTTCAACTTGGCTAAATAATCGAAAAATTAAACATAAGCACCTTAATTTTCCTATTAATCCTAGTAATGAATATATGGATAATCTCCATTGTGAAATTTCGATTTTGTCTAATGTTCATAAAGCATTTAAAGAGATAACAAATACAAGAGTTGGATTAATTGGTGATGCCTCACCTTGGCTAATTTCTTCAGACGTTGATAAATTCTCTTTATCATCCAGATTAGGTGTCAAATTTTTAGATATCCCAATATCTTCTTTAGAGGAGAAGTTTCATAATATGGATAGTTATAATGGAAGATATGCCTTAAACTCTAACGAATCTGGTAATTTAATAAATCAATATTCTGAATTAGTAACTGGTGGGCGTACAACTGAAGATATTGTCGAAGCAGTTAAGATGTATAATGCTATTAAACAAATAGTTCAAGATAATGAGCTTAATGCATTGTCTATAAAGTGTTTTGATATTATTGGTTCTTGTAATACAACAGCATGTCTAGCGTTGTCTATTTTGAATGATAAAGGTCTAGTATCTGGTTGCGAAGGAGATGTTCCAACTCTTTGGTCAATGATTATTGCAAGATCTCTTCTGAATAAACCGGTTTTTATGGCAAATCCATCATCTATTGACCGTGTATCAAATACTGTAGATTTTGCACATTGTACTTCTCCACTTTCATTTGCGAATACATTCACCTTGCCATCACATTATGAGTCAGGTATTGGAATTGGAGTTGCAGCCGAGTTATTACTAGGTGAGTATACCCTTTTTAAATTTGGCGGTGAGAGTCTTGATCAAATGTTTTGTGTATCAGGAAGGATTATTGAAAACACTACTGTAAAAGAGAGATGTAGAACCCAAGTTAAATTCTTATTCGAATCTACTGAGGATATAGATTCTTTTATTAATTCTCATTTAGGAAATCATATGGTCCTTATACCTGGAAACTTTAAGAAGGAACTTGATACTTTTTACGAATTATATTGAAAAACTCCCAAGAAATGAAAAAAATATTTCAATTTTTTTTGGCTCTGACTATGCTTTTAACCTCTGCATTTATGACTGCTCAAAATATTATGGTAAGAGAGAAAAGAGTTGAAGAGTCTGTATTAAAAGTTCGCAGTGATAGTATTAAATCTACGATATCAAATTTAGTATCAAAACATACAAGACACAATCTAAGTACAAAATCTAACTCTTTACAAGGAATTGGGGCTGCTGCACAATTGATTCTTCAAAAACTTGACACCTATGCTAAAGGTTCAGCTCATATGAGTGTTCAAAAATATGAATATAGAGCTGGTGGTGAGAAAACAAGGCTTGGTAAAGAGATAACTTTATCAAATATTGTTGCCAATTTAAAAGGTAGTTCAGAGTCTTGTGACAGGGTCATTATTCTCCTAGCTCACTATGATAGTCGCTCCTTCGATAATTCTGACTCAACAGCTTTTGCGCCTGGAGCAAATGATAATGGTAGTGGAGTAGCTGCTCTTATGGAAATTGCACGAATATTATCAACTCAACCTCTTCCTGTAACAATAAAACTGATGTTTCTTTCCGGTGAAGAACATGGTTTGCTTGGAGCAGCACATATGGCATCAATAGCCAGAGAAGAGGGTTGGAATATTTCGGCTGTTATCAATAATGATATGATTGGAAATTCCCGCTCAAGTGGAACAGAATTATCCAGCAATATGATTTTAAGAGTTTTTTCCGAAAGCATTCCATTTGCTGAAACGCCAGAAATGAAGAGGATTAGAGAGTTTAATTCAGCTGAAAATGATAGTGAATCCAGACAACTTGCAAGATATATAAAAGAGATTTCAGAAAGGTATGTTGATAATCTTAAGATCTCTTTGATTTACAGAAATGATAGATTTGGAAGAGGTGGAGACCACACTCCTTTTAATAGACTTGGCTTTTCATCAGTAAGACTATGTGAATACTATGAGAATTATGATAGAACCCATCAAATTCCAGGGATTAGGGATGGAAAAGAGTATGGTGATTTAATTTCAGGTGTTGATATTGAGTATGTAAAAAAGAATACTCAAGCTAATCTGGCAACAATAATGAATTTGGCATTAGCTCCTGCTAAACCATCGAAAGTAACAATAGATATTTCAGCTCTCTCCTCCTCTACTATTATAAGTTGGGATCAGCCAAAAGATGGTCAAAAACCCTATGGATATTACATACTCATTAGGGAGACTGACAAATCAATGTGGGAAAAGAAATTTTTTGTAAAAGGTACATCTACTGAGATTCCATATAGTAAAGACAACCATTTTTTTGCAGTACAAAGTGTAAATGAAAATGGGAATGAGAGTCTTGCAACATTTGCTGTAGGAGGTTCTGTAAGGTGACTTTGCCTATGAAGATCTCAGTATATGGTACTGGAAATGCTGGTTTTAGACTTGCAATATCTTTGAAAACTATTGGTTTTGATATTCCCTGTGTTGTAAACAGGACATACGATTCTGCAAAACAATTAGCTTCAATACTAAATAAGCCAGAATATAATATGCTTAATCTTCCGGATACTATCTCTTCAACAGAGGTTGAAATTATGGAGGGTTCTGATCTTATTCTTATTTGTGTCTCTGATGATGCTATTCAAAATGTTTTAGATGGATTATTTAAAATACCATCTGTCATAAATGGATACACCACTGTTTGTCATATTAGCGGAGGAACTTCTATTGATGTTTTAAGTTTATTTCCCTCATACGGGGTCTTTTATCCCTTGATGACTCTAAGCAAAAATAAGCCAATTGACATTAAGTTAGTTCCATTTCTTCTTGAATATTCTGATTTAAATAGTGGCGATAAGTTGAAGTTGATGTGTGGAAAAATGGGCTCTGAGTTTTCGGAAGCTGACTCTGTCGAAAGACTTAGAATGCATATTGCAGCTGTTTTTATAAGTAATTTTGTTAATTATCTGTCTTCTTTATCATATGATATATCAGCACAAAATCACGTCTATCTTCTTCCCCTTGCAATTGAAACTATTAGAAAGGCTTTCCTCTATGGTAATCCTGCAAATGTTCAAACAGGACCAGCGTCTAGAGGAGATCTAATAACAATTAACAAGCACCTTGAGATTTTAAAGAGCAATCCAGAACATTATAGGGTGTATGAATTATTGTCTAATTACATAATTAATCAATCAACACAATTGAAGAGAAAATAATGTCAAATTTTAAAGTTAAGTTAAATAAGATAAGAGCATTTGCATTTGATGTTGATGGAGTCTTTACCGATGGTCAAGTTTTAGCTACCGAAAACGGAGACTTGTTAAGATCTCATAATGCCAAAGATGGCTTTGCTGTAAGAGTAGCAGTAATTAATAATTATCCCGTTGCAATTATTACAGGAGGTTCATCAGAGTCAATTGCATTAAGATTTATCCAAATTGGAGTGCCAAAAGAGGACATATATTTAAAATCCATCTGTAAATTACCAGACTTTGAAGATTTTTTAAAACGACATAACCTCTCAGCAGATGAAGTTCTATATATGGGTGACGATATTCCTGATATTGGAATTCTTAAGTCTTGCGGAGTTTCTGCTTGTCCTGCAGATGCAGTAAACGAAGTAAAGGATGTTTGCCAATATATATCATTATATGGAGGTGGAAAAGGATGTGCTAGAGATGTTATAGAACAAACATTAAAAATTCAAGGAAGATGGGCAGATGCAACGGAGGCCTATTCGGGATGAATACTCTAAAACATTTAATGAGCGATAGAGTGCTGATTGTTGCATCGGCATCGCCAAGAAGACATCTGTTAATTGATGGCCTGGATATTCCTTATAGAGTTGAAGTTTCAGGAGATATTGATGAAAGTTTCGACTTAATAGTTCCTGTTAAGGATGTGCCTCTATTACTAGCAAACAAGAAAGCTGACTTTTTTGGTAGAGAACTTGTTGATGGTGAAATTCTGTTGACTGCAGATACAATGGTTTTGTGTGATGGAAAAATAATGGGAAAGCCAGAAAATGAAGCCGACGCTTTGAAAATGCTCTCTTTTCTTTCTGATAAGATGCACACTGTTATTACTGGAGTTGTTTTAAGAAGTAATAAGGGAGCAGCTATGTTTTCTGCAGAAACTCGTGTATTTTTTAAAAAGTTATCAAATGAAGAGATGCAATACTATATCAATAACTATAAACCATATGATAAAGCAGGCTCATATGGTGCTCAAGAGTGGATTGGATATATAGCGATTGAGAAAATTGAAGGGTCTTATTTTAATGTTATGGGCCTTCCTATTCAGAAATTATATAAAGAGCTTATTGCATTTATTGATGGAGGCTATTAAGATTGTCAGATAGAGAGAATATATCTTTGTTGACAATAATTGCTCCTCTTTCCACTAGATCTCTAACAACTTCAATATAGAGTCGTGAATCGTCATCAATTTCCAGTGATATTTCTGCCATACTTTTAGGCCCGCTGGATAAAATATTAAATACTTTTTCCTCAATTGAGTAGTAATAATTTGAGCTATCAATTCTTCTTCCGGAAGATAGGCAAACATCACATCTCCCACAGTCTTGTTGAGAAACTTCTCCAAAATACTCTAGAATAATTTTTTCTCTGCAGTTTTCTTTACTTTCAAAGTAAGCAATAACACTCTCAATCTTGGCTTCCATATTGCTTTTTAATCGGAAAAAGCGACTTTCGTCTATTCTAAAATTCTTGTCATCAAGTCTTTCCGTCTTTAATATTAAGAGAGGAGATCTAACTGCAGGATTATATGATATTACGCCCATCCTAGACAATCTCATTAGACTAGATGAGATTGCTGCTTTGCTATTTCTAGTGACTCTTGCTATATACTCTTCATCAATTGCAACAGGCATTGAAAATAGTCCAGAGTATAGTCTTAATAATGTTTTTATAAATGCATCCAAAGAATTATTTTTAAGTTGTACATTATATAGCTCATCCCTGTTTATAATAAACTTAACCTTTGATGGATTGTCAATTTCATCTGTAAGTTCAATGTAATCTTCTTTTGAAATATATTTCAATGCGTGATAAGCAGGGACGGGATGTAATGAAGATTTTGAACAAAAATCCTTTAAGCTGAAATTGATAACTCTATCCTTACCAGCTCCGTAAGCAATTCCAAGGTAGACGAATAGTTTCTGATATACGTTTCTAATATACTCTTGTTCAGGAAAAGTAGTATTTAATATTTTCCTTAATCTACCGGCATCCTGAATATTCCAAAGCATTACGGCATAAGATTTAGCTCCATCTCTGCCTGCTCGTCCAGCCTCTTGGTAATATGCTTCAATGGATTCAGGAGGGTCAAGATGGCAAACAAATCTTACATCGGCCTTATCAATGCCCATACCAAAAGCATTAGTTGCTACAATTATTCTTAAATTTCCATTTTTCCATTCATCCTGTCTTAAAGCCCTTGATGCAGGAGCTAAGGCAGCATTGTATGGTTCAGCAGATACTCCGTGAGCCTGCAGAAATTCAGATACTTCAAATGTTTTCCTTCTTTCTCTTACATAAATAATCCCAGAACCACTTACATTTCTAACAATCTTTAATAGTTGTCCATATTTATCTGTATCTTCTCTACATACATACGAGAGGTTGTCCCTTTTAAAACTTGATTTAATAATATTTGGTGAAAGAAGTTCAAGATTTTTAATAATCTCTTCAACAACTGCAGGTGTTGCCGTAGCAGTTACAGCAATTGTAGAAATAGGTGATATTATACTCTTTATTTCTTTTATTTTTAAATAATCTGGTCTAAAGTCGTGTCCCCATTGAGATATACAATGTGCCTCATCAATAATAAGATAACTTACATTCATTTTTGATACTCTAGCTTTGAATAGATCACTGCTGAGCCTTTCTGGTGAGAGATATAAAAACTTATATTCACCCATAATGGCATTATCAAGTAAAGCATCAATTTCAATAGAGCTCATCCCTGAATGAATTGCTATTACAGGAATTCCCTTGGATCTTAAAGATTCTGTCTGATCTTTGATTAATGCTATTAATGGTGTGATAACTAGCGCTATACCATCTTGTATCAATGCGGGAATTTGAAATGTAATAGATTTTCCGCCACCTGTTGGCATCAAAGCAACTGTGTCATTTCCACTAAGCGCAGAGTTAATTATCTCTTCTTGGTTTTCTCTAAAAGATGTGTAACCCCAGTAACGCTCAAGTATCTCCAATGATTTTGACATTGTTGAATAATCTGTAAATAATTCATTAAATTTGTTTCAATATACAAATTCTTAAAACAAAACAAACTAAACTAAACATGATTGCTTCTGATTTAAAAAAGTACGGCATTTCAAATGTCAGTAAGGTAGTGTATAATCCCACTTATGAAGAGTTGTTCAAGTCTGAAATGGATGAGAAAAACCAAGGTTTTGACAAAGGGATCCTCACTAATACTGGAGCTGTATCCGTTATGACAGGTAAATTTACAGGTCGATCTCCGAAGGATAAATATATTGTTAATGATGAAACAACAGAAAATTCTATTTGGTGGGATGGGACAGTAAATAAACCAATTACAAAAGAAGTATGGAACGATTGCAAAAAAATTGCTCTGGAGGAACTTTCAAACAAAGAGACAATATATGTCGTAGATACATTCTGTGGTACAAATGAAGATACAAGAATGAAAGTTAGATTCATTATGGAGGTGGCGTGGCAGGCTCATTTTGTCACAAACATGTTTATTCGCCCATCTCAATATGAACTAGATAATTATGGAGAACCAGATTTTGTTTTTATCAACGCTTCGAAAGCTGTAAATAACAAATGGAAAGAGCATAATCTCCACTCAGAAGTTTTTGTTCTTTTTAACCTGACTGAAAGAATATCCGTTTGTGGAGGTACTTGGTATGGAGGAGAGATGAAAAAGGGGATATTTTCAATAATGAACTACTATCTTCCTCTTAAGGGAATAGCATCTATGCACTGTTCTGCCAATGTTGGCAAAAATGGCGATGTAGCAATTTTCTTTGGTCTCTCAGGTACCGGCAAAACAACATTATCTGCAGATCCAAAAAGGTATTTAATTGGTGATGATGAACACGGATGGGATGATCATGGTGTCTTCAATCTTGAGGGTGGATGTTATGCAAAAACAATTAACCTTAGCAAAGAGAACGAACCTGATATTTGGAATGCAATTAAGCGAGATGCTTTGCTTGAAAATGTTACTGTTAAAGAAGATGGTAGTATAGATTTTTCGGATGCTTCAGTAACTGAAAACACAAGAGTCTCCTACCCTATATACCACATAAATAAAATTGTACTTCCATCAAAAGCTGGACATCCAAAAAAGATTATATATCTATCTGCAGACGCCTATGGTGTACTTCCTCCTGTTTCAATACTAAACAGAGATCAAGCTCAGTATCACTTTCTATGTGGTTATACCTCAAAACTTGCGGGTACTGAACTTGGAATAACAGAACCTGTACCTTCATTCTCCCCTGCATTTGGCGAGGCATTTTTAACATTACATCCAACAGTTTATGCAAAGACACTTGCCAAAAAAATGGATGAATATGGTGCAAAGGCATATCTAGTTAATACTGGGTGGAACGGAACAGGAAGAAGAATATCAATTAAAGATACAAGAGCAATAATTGATGCTATCCTAGATGGAACAATTGAAAATGCTGAAACAAAACATTTACCAATTCTTAATTTAAATATTCCAATACATTTACACGATGTTTCTGATGGTATTTTGGACCCTCGAGATACATATTCAGATCATTTAATTTGGGAAGAAAAAGCAAGGAAATTAGGGGCTAAATACATTAAGAACTTTAGTCAATACTGTGACAATGAAACTGCATTATCTCTTGTTGCCAGCGGTCCTCAATTATAATTTAATGAAAAGTTTTCTTTACAAAATCATCCTCTTTCTAACACTCATTTTTTGTAGTACAGGTGCTTATGCGACATCAAGAATATGGCACGTAAAGCTTGTGACAAATAGAGGCGAGATTGTACTAATGTTATTTGATCAGACACCTTTACACAGAGACAACTTTATTAAATTGGCAAAAGATGGCTATTTTAATGGAGTGCTTTTTCATCGTGTTATTAATAATTTTATGATACAATCAGGAGACCCTGATTCAAGGGAGAGGAAGCCAGGAAAACTTTATGGTAAAGGTGGATCAGAAATGAATATTCCTGCAGAATTCTCACCTCAATTATTTCATAAAATTGGAGCTGTTGCTGCTGCTCGTGAGGGTGATGATATAAATCCTTTCAGAGAATCATCTGGTTCTCAGTTTTATATTGTTGAAGGGAAAATTCAGAACGAGGAGTCTTTGTCTAACGCAGAAAACCGAATTAACGTTAGGAATAGAGCAATTGGCAAAAATACATTTTACAAATTTCCTGACTCAATTAAAGAGCAGTATATGACTATAGGAGGGACGCCTCATCTTGATACTCAATACACCGTATTTGGTCAGGTAGTCTCAGGAATGGATGTCGTACATAAAATATCAGATTTGGATACTGATAGTAACGATAGGCCAATGGATGATGTATTTATTATATCTACATATGTTTACAAAAAAAGAATTAAAATTTTTTAAATGAAAAAAGCAATTATTTCTTCACTCCTATTTTTTTTGACTTTTAGTTGTATTAATAAAGATGAAATGGTATTAAAAGAGATAATAAGTCAAACAGAAACCAGTATCTATCCTCTTTATGTTGAGTCTTCTAATGCTTATTGGAATGGAACAATTTCAGGTGATCCTAAAGAATTCGCAAAATATTCAGAGGCAAACATTGCATTAACTAAAATTTATTCTGATTCTTTAACCTTCAATAAACTAAAGACAATTAGAGAGAGAGGATCAATTAAAGATTCAATTTTAATGAGGCAATTGGATGTGCTTTATAATTTATTTTTGGCAAATCAGGCAGATACCTTGTTGCTGGAAGAGATTATTAATAAGTCTACAATTTTAGAGACGAAATATGCCGAATTCCGTGCACAATATCAAGGAAAAAAAATATCTGATAATGAAGTTGAATTGTTATTGCAAACTTCAACAAATAATAGAGATCTTGAAGATGTCTGGAATGCCCATAAAGAAATTGGCCAGTATGTAGCTCAAGATGTTCTTGATGTCATTAGACTACGAAACAAACTGGCCAGGTCACTAGGTTATGATAATTATCACACAATGTCTCTGGAACTATCTGGACAAAACCCACAAGATATTTCGGCACTGTTTGACGAACTTGATTCTCTTACAAAAGGAGAATTTAAAAAGCTTAAGGACGAAATGGATGTGAAATTTTCAAAAAGATATGGAGTAGATATTGAGAAACTTATGCCTTGGCACTATCAGGGAAGATATTTTCAAGAATCACCAAAGTTGTATCCTGTTGATCTAGATAAGTATTACAAAGGGAGAAACTTAGAACAATTGACAACAGATTTTTATTCTAGTATTGGCTTGGATGTCACAACTATAATGGCAAATAGTGATTTATATGAAAAAGTGGGCAAAAATCAACATGCATATTGTATTGATATTGACACAAAAGGAGATGTTAGGGTGCTTGCAAATATTTCTGATAATGAGGCTTGGATGGGTACAATGCTTCATGAATTTGGACACGGAGTATATTCTCTAGGCCACGACATACCTTCAAATCCGTTTTTTCTTAAAAATGCAGCACACGCATTCACAACTGAGGCAGTAGCTATGATTTTTGGCAGATTATCTAGGAATCCTGAGTGGATGAAACAGAGTTTAAAACTTTCAGATGAAGAGAAAAAAGAGATCGAAGATGATTGTTATAACTCTTTAAAACTTCAGCAACTTGTTTTTAGTAGATGGGTTCAAGTTGTATACAGATTTGAAAAAGATATGTATTCAAACCCTGAACAAGATCTTAATTCACTATGGTGGGATTTAGTAGAAAAGTATCAGATGCTTAATAAACCTGAAGGCAGAAATATGCCAGATTGGGCTACAAAGGTTCATCTAGCACTTTACCCGTGCTATTATCATAATTATCAGCTTGGAGAACTTCTAGCATCTCAAATGCATTACTACATAACGGACAACATTACCAACTCCGGAGATTATAGAAATGAATGCTATATTGGAAATCTAGAGGTTGGTAAATGGATGTCAGAGAATGTTTTTCAATCTGGAATGAAATATGAATGGAACGATATGATTAAGAAAGCAACTGGAGAAAAACTTACAGCAAAATACTTTGCAATGCAATTTGTAGATTAAAACATCTATTTAAACCAATACATCTTTGAAGATGTCCCTCTAGGAAGGCATTCAAGGGTAAAGTCAGCACCGGGGATGGCACCTTTTTTAAGGATTGCCATCCCTGATGCTTGTAAGGCAAGGGAGGGCGTATTATTATTAGCACTTAAATGGCATAAAAGCAATGTT
Source organism: Bacteroidales bacterium (assembly GCA_028700975.1). Classification (GTDB taxonomy): domain Bacteria; phylum Bacteroidota; class Bacteroidia; order Bacteroidales; family UBA932; genus Bact-08. The sequence continues at coordinate 43,680 of JAQVRQ010000007.1, forward strand.
TTAAGACTAGAATGATATATCTTTTCAATCGCTTCGGCTGTTTCGCTATTGCTTAAGTGACCTTTGCCTGTCCTAATTCTATCAATAAGAGCTTTAGGATAAGGACCCTCTTCTAACATCTTACAATCGTAATTTGATTCAAAGATTAGATGGTCTGCCATTGATGCATACTTTAGAACTTTATCTGTTACCCTGCCAATATCTGTTATTATTGCAATTTTAACACCAGACATTTCAATATAATAACCATAATTATCTGTTCCATCGTGTGGGACTGGAAATGGAGTTACTCTGACCTCTTTAAATTCAAATGGTTGTTCTGCCTGAATTATAACTCTGGATGAGTTAAGCTTACCTCTTGTTGCAAAATTGGAAGCAAGCGCATTGTGTAACGACTCAGTAGCGTAGACTGGTTTGTATGACCGTTCAACAAAGGAGCCAAGGTGTTTTATATGATCTATATGATCGTGAGTAACAAGTACAAAATCTACATCGTTAAGGTTAAGAGAGTACTCGGAAAGTCTTTTTTTTACAGTTCTCATTCCAATGCCAAAGTCAACAAGGAAAGTCACAATTCCATTTGAGAACCAATAACAGTTGCCATTACTCCCACTTGCTAAAGATAAGAATGAGACTTCGTTAAACTCCTGAGGGAAAATCTTCATAGATAAGGCTCCAGATCGATAATTAGATCATTTTCTTGAAGCATAAGCGCTGTTTTGATTCCAAAAAGTGATGCTGCATCAAGATTAATTTTAGAGTCATCAACAAATAGTGTCTCTTCAGGGATTATAGCTGAATCGTCAAGTAACATTCTAAATATTTTTGGATCAGGCTTTGCGCATTTCATTTCAAAGGAAAGGTACATTTTTTCAAAATAATCTTCCATATTCTGGCCTCCTTTTAGAAACATTGGCTTAACTGTTTCAATAGCTGTCGGATTTGTATTGCTTAGTAGAAATAACCTATATCTGGAGGAAAAGAGCTTTAGAGCATTTAATTTTTCAATTGGGATTCCCGGTAAAAAAGCAGCCATTGCATCATCAATTTCTTTATCTGTGGCTGGAAGTGTCATATCCTTTCTTACCATATACCTGAACTCGTCAGTATCAATTAAACCTTTTTCGTAATCCATAAAGAATCCATCTTGGAAATATTCATTTATAATCCGTCCAAAATCTGGATGACCAATATTTTTAAAAGCCTCAATACATCTAATTTTGTCAAGTTTTACGAGTACTCCTCCTAAATCAAATATTATATTTTTTATCATATCTCAAATTTCTACAAATATGAATCAATTATCTTCAATAGAAAAATCATATGGAAAATTGTAGATTTTTTTATTGGTGATAATTGCTGTAATCAATTCTGAATCTGTAATATCAAATGAAGGATTGAAAATATCAATATTATTTGGTGCCATTTTATTCTTATACCATAAATCAGTAATTTCAACTCCATCTCTTTCCTCAATTATTATATCATTACCACTAAGTGTATTAGGGTCAATAGTACTTTCTGGACCAAGAACGTAAAACGGAATGTTATAATGTTTAGCTTGAACAGCTAATGCAGATGTTCCAATTTTATTTGCGACATCCCCATTTTTGGCAATTCTATCACAACCTACGAGAATTGCATCAATTTTTCCTAGTTTCATTAAATAGGATGACATATTATCGCAAACTAAGGTAACATTGGCACCGGATTTTGAAAGTTCAAAGGCAGTCAAACGAGATCCCTGAAGAAGTGGACGGGTTTCAGGAACAAATATGTCAAAAGCATAACCTTTTTCATTGCCTAAATAAATTGGAGAAAGAGCTGTGCCAAATCTTGCAGTTGCAAGATGTCCTGCGTTACAATATGTCATTAAGCGAAACCCTTTCTTAAGTAAAGGGAGCGCATTTTGTGCAATAGATAGGGACATTTTAATATCTGCTGATTTAATTATTAATGCCTCTTTTGCAAGTAAAATAGCGCATAAATCGAAATTAAATTTATTATCTGAAAAATGATTCTGGAAGAGTTTTAACATTCTGTTAGATGCCCATTTAGCATTAACTGCAGTTGGTCTTGCATTTACAATTAACTTTATAGTTTGTATTAGAAATTCTAGAGCCTGCGAATATGACTTTCCGGTAAATGATCTAAATGCCATAGCAATACCAGCAGCAGTTATGACACCAATAGCAGGAGCACCCCTTACTTTTAACTTTTTTATTGAATCAATTAACTCTTCAACTGTGTAAATATATAAAAACACCTCTCTAGTAGGAAGTTGAGTTTGATCAATTATCTTAATCCAACTACAATCAGGAGGAAACTCAACTGAGTCATAACCTATAGGAGCCCTATTCATTTTTCATAAACTTACCCTTAAGTTCGTTTAGTTGAGTCATTTGCTTATAAGTGAAGTGCCTTGGTTGAGCTCCTCTAGATTCCATAATATGAGCAATTTTACAATGCGCCTCAACTACTTCAGTTCGCCAATATGCCTCTTCAATGTTCTTTCCCCAAGTTAAAAGTCCATGGTTTTGAAGAATTAGTACATTTCTTCCCCTAGAAAGTGTCTCAACCTGTTCTAGTAACTCAGCAGATCCTGGTGTATTGTATGGAGCAAGTGTCAACTGCCCCATCCAAATAACAGCTTCTCCACTTAATGGAGTAGATGGCACTATTTCACTAAAACCATAGGAACAAGTGTATGGAGGATGAGAATGAACCACTCCTCCAATATCTGGATTATTATTGTAAATTGCTAAATGGGTAAATAGCTCAGTAGAGGCTTTTTTACTTCCGTATATTTTGTTACCCTTAGAATCGACAATTACAAAATCAGTCTCATTCAATCCACTTTTTGAGTGCATTGAAGGTGTGATCATAAAAAGATCTTCGTCTAACCTTATTGAGAGATTTCCACCATTTCCTTCTACGAAGGATTTTTGCCATAGAATTTCTGAATAATATGACAGTGCAAACGCCTGATCATAGTATAGCTTTGGTATAGGCCTAAATTCTGTCATTTTTGTAGTATTAGTTTACAGCTTTTCAATCATAGATTTAAACAAAAGAGTCATTTTATGTGAAGCAGCATTTGCAGCTTTAATCACATCATCTCCATCATTTACAAAATCTTCAGAAAACGAATGTGCTTCGTTAGTAATTACTGACATTCCAAAAACCGGTATAGATGAATGTCTGGCAACAATAACCTCAGGAACAGTGGACATACCAACTGAATCGGCTCCGGCTTTTCCAAAAAATGAGTACTCTGCGGGTGTCTCATATGTAGGACCTGTCCCTGCAAGATATACTCCCTTTTTCAATGAAATCCCCATATCAATTGCCAATCTCTCGGCCAATTCAATAAGCTTGGGGTCGTATGGTCTTGTCATATCTGGGAATCTAGGACCCAATTCATCAATATTTTGACCAATTAAAGGATTGGGCATTAAATTGATATGATCTCTTAAAATCATCAAATCTCCAACCCTAAATGAGGGGTTTATACCACCGGCAGCATTTGAAACAAATAGATAAGATATTCCAAGTCGTTTCATTACCCTAATTGGAAGAGTGACTAAATCCATACCATACCCTTCATAATAATGAAATCTGCCCTGCATTGCAACAACATTTTTTCCACCAAGTTTCCCTAAAATTAAGTTTCCTTTATGGCCAATAGCTGTTGACTGAGCAAAGTTTGGGATTTCCTTGTAGGGTATGACTATTTTTTCTTCAATTATCTCTACAAGTTCGCCTAATCCGCTGCCAAGTACTATACCTGCAAATGGCAAAAAATTGTTTGATTTTTTCTTAATATAAGATGTTGCTTCATCAATTCTTTTAAGTACTTCCATCTCTAGAGCAATTTTTTATATAATCTATTTACATTTTCTAATATTTCACCTTCTCCGAGCACTTTCCTACCCTCCATAACAACTTTACCATTACAAATAACAGTGTCAATACAGGAACTATTTGCTGAATAAATTAGATTTGCTAAAAAGTTAATATTTGGTGTAAAAGCATAATTATCAATATCAATAAGTGATATATCTGCAAGCCAGCCCTCTTTAATTAATCCTGTTTTTATTCCCAATGATTTACCACCATTTAAAGTCGCTAAATTCATTAGTTCGCTTATTGGAAGAGAAGTAGGATCTCCTCTCCAAGCTTTTTGAACTAAAGCAGCTGTTTTCATAGCTTCAAGCATATCTAAGTTATTTGATGAGGCACAACCATCGGTCCCAAGAGTAACAGTTAGACCAGCATCTCTCATTTCATTATATCTAAATTTATAGCCCGATGCAATTTTGAGATTAGAATTAATATTATGGACCACTTTCACGTCGTACTTAGATAAGATCTCAATATCATTATCATTAAGCCACAGTGAGTGTGCTGCCACAACTTCAGGGCCAAGGACTCCTAATTGCTCAAGATATTTTGTTGGTGACACTCCGTGTTTTTTTAATGACTCATTATTTTCCCACTCAGTCTCAGAAAGATGGATGTGAACTATTAATCCCCTCTCTCTAGCAAAATTTGAGCCCCACTTAATCATTTCTGCCGTTACACTATACGGAGAATGAATTCCAATTGCAAAAGTATGCAAATCACTCCACCCTTTTGAGAGTTGAAAAAGTTCTTCACAATCATTTTTAATTTGAGAAGATAATGAGGTATTCATCTGATCCAAAATTACAAATGGTTGAACAGATCTTAACCCAGCCTCTTCAATTGCTTTCACTGATGAAGGCACTTTCCAATACTGATCATTAAAAGTAGTAGTACCTGTTTTAACCATTTCAAGAGCTGCTAGTTTACTTCCCCAGTAAACCATTTCATCGTCAAGTTTTTTCTCAACTGGCCAAATACGATTTTCTAACCAATCGATTAAATGCATATCCTCTCCTATTCCTCTCATCAAAGTCATAGCTGCGTGAGTATGCATATTTACAAAACCAGGTACAACCCATTTACCTTTTGCATTAATAACTTTATCTGCAATAAAATCTATTTCAGTAGCAATCTTTTCAATTCGTTTATCTTTAATAAGAATATCAGTTTCAATCCCCTCAAGCGTCGCCTTTTTTATCAAAATGGAACTCATATATTGTTGTTTGAATTAATCTTACAATTATACGATAAAAATAGCTTTTAATTAAAAAAAAGTGCTATTATTGTAGAGAGAAAACCTTAAATAATAGTTTTATGAAAAAATACGTATGCGTAGTTTGTGACTATGTTTATGACCCTGAACAGGGAGATCCTGATGGTGGAATTATGCCTGGTACATCTTTTGAAGATATTCCAGCAGATTGGCTTTGTCCTGTTTGTGGCGTTGGAAAAGAAGATTTTGAACCCATTGATGATTAAATAACTATTTTTGTCGCAAAAAAATGCGATTTCTCTGGCTTGATATTAATTCTTCCTTTTCACACTCATCTCTTGCAATACCATCATTAGATGCTCAGTTAGAATCTTCCTTAAGAGATAAAGCAGATTGGAAGATTATATCAGGCTCATTGTCAACAGACTCTTCAGCAATTATATCACAAATTTGTTTAGAACAACCAGATATTCTTTTTTCAACTATCTGGTTGTTCAACTCTTTTTATATTCTATCTGTAATAAAAAAAGTTAAAGCATTATTACCTAACTTAAGGATAGTACTTGGAGGTCCAGAGTTTTTAGGCGACAATCAAGTCTTTCTTTCTATTAATAAAGAAGTTGATGCTGTTATTAGAGGTGAAGGCGAAGAGATCTATCCAACTTTAGTTGACAATCTTATTAAAAACGAAACAATTTCTCGATTGCCTGGAGTTTGTACCTTCTCTGATGGAAGCTATTGTGACAATGAAAAAGCTATTGTTTCAAACTTCTCAGCACTTAAGATTCCGGAATCCTCTTCGTTCTTTAGTTACAATAAACCATTTGTTCAAATTGAAACCTCTCGGGGTTGTTTTAATTTATGCAGATTCTGTGTTAGTGGGTCCAAAGAAATTGTAAGCTACGCTGGATACGATACAATAAAGGATAGGTTAACAAACTTTAAAAATAAAGGAGTTAAAAACATTAGGATTCTTGATAGAACTTTTAACGCAAATACTAAACACGCTATTAATCTCCTAAGAATTATGAAAGAGTTTAGTGGTGAGTTAAAGTTTCATATTGAGATTCATCCAGCCTATCTGTCAGAACAACTTAAATCAGAATTGTCAGACATCCCTCCAAATTTAATTCATTCTGAAGCGGGTATTCAAAGTCTTGATCCAAAAGTTTTAAAAATTGCCAATAGAAAAGGGAGCCCTAAACTATCAATCCAAGGTTTAATTTTTTTAAGGTCTCTTAAAAGCATTGAAATTCACGCAGATTTGATAGCAGGTCTACCAGGATATTCATTAAAGAAACTATTTGAGGATTATTCAGATCTTATTAAAATAGGGGTAGATGAAATTCAGGTGGAACTTTTAAAAGTATTACCAGGAACGGAATTTAGAAATAATAGCACATTATTTAATTTAAAATATTCACCAATTCCACCCTACGAAGTGCTAGAAACAGAGCTCTTCTCATTTGAGGATATAATAACAGCAACAAAGCTTTCCAGAATATCAGACCTTTGGTATAATGATATACGATGGAGAGGCGTTCTTCAGGAAATAATAAATGAAGAAAATGGATTTCTTGTTGAATTTGTTGATTACACAT
>JAQVRQ010000111.1 GCA_028700975.1 Bacteroidales bacterium
ATATACAATCAAATAAGAAAATATCTTAAATTCTTTAAATAACTGTTTTATAGTTGTTTGACACTTTTCCTCTGAGGCAAATTTGTTGTGCGACTACAAACTCTCCCCAAAGTCTGCACGGAATTTTGCAGCAAGTTGTTGCGGCCAGTCGCTTATGGGTTGGAGTTCGCCCATAAAGAATCGGAGTACGGCGGGTTCATAGGAGAAGGTGAGACCACCAATCAGGTGCCTGTTTTCCCACAGCCACTGAACGCGGTCAACCACATACTTCAGCTGGGAGAGGGTGAAGACGCGCCTCGGAACAGCTAAGCGGAGCAGTTCAATATCAGCAAGGATATCATTTCCGTTCTGATCCCTTACGGATGAAAGGGTTCCCCGCTCCATCCCCCGGACTCCGGAGGCGATAAAGAGGGCGGCTGCAAGCGCGCCGGCAGGGTATTGGCTCTGCGGCACATGAGAGCAAAATGCCTTTGCATCAATATGGCAACCAAGGACTCCGGCAGGAGTTACAACAGGAATCCCCCGCTTTTTGAACTCATCAACCATAAACTCAATAAATCTGGGACTTTGAGAAATTGCTGTCTCATCAAGGGTTTCACGCAATCCCACTGCCATTGCCTCCAACTCACGGGTGGAGATTCCACCATATGTCAGAAAACCCTCGTATAGAGGAATCAAGGTCTCCATTTGCAAGTAAAGATCCCTTCGGTTTGTACAAATTCCACCACCTCGTGACGAGCTCAACTTTCTTGCAGAGAAGTAAACAATATCCGCAAGCGAGGTCATCTCCTTGATAATCTCTCCTATCTGCGCTCCCTGCCACTCGGCCTCCCGCCTCTTGATAAGGTATGCATTCTCCCCTATCAGACTGGCATCCAGCACCAATAGGATGCCGAATCTATCTGCCACTCCCCTTACTGCCCTCAGGTTTGCGAGCGAAAAGGGTTGCCCGCCGATAAGATTTGTCGAAGCCTCCATCCTTATGAAGGGAACATTTTCCGGACCATTTTCAACAATACAGGCATTCAGCTTCTCAATATTCATATTCCCTTTAAAGGGGTTATCAGAATCTATCTTAAGCGCATCCTCATACAGCAGCTCCTCTATCCTCCCCCCTTTGTCCAGAGTGTGAGCCTGAAAAGTTGTGAAGTGGTAGTTTGTTGGCACAACACTTCCGTTCTTGAGAAAAACCCTGCAAATAATATTCTCCGCAGCACGCCCCTGATGGACAGGCAGAAAATGCCCGACGCCTAGAACCTCACGCACCGCCTCCAGCAGCCTTTCAAAACTCTGAGAGCCCGCATAAGCATCGTCGGCCCTCATCATTGCCGACATCTGTTCGTCGCTCATTGCGTTTGTGCCGCTGTCAGTGAGCATATCCAAAAAGACCTCACGGGTATTTAGCTTAAATGTGTTAAAGCCCGATCGGTTTATCGCCTCCAGCCGCTCCTCCACCGGAATAAGATGTAACTTTTGGACGATTCTTACCTTGTGAAGTTCCAGGGGAATGTTCTCGCCTGTGTGGAATTTAATTTCGTTCATAAATTGAATGGTTAAATGTTAATTAATTAGTTAGTTAGTTAGTAAATAAAAAAAGTCCGGGCTGCTGGCCCGGACTCATATACTTCATTTATGTTTTCTGATTTTATGTCTCAGATTTACACAATAGTACTACTGCCGAACCCCTGTAAGTGCGGTAATAATAATAGCTGTAGTAATATGCGCAGTTAATATCCATTCTTAAATTATTCAAGTTTCAAGGTAAAAACAAAAAAGGCCCCCGAAAACGGGAGCCAAATATGGTTTCATAACATATCAATCCCGTATCAACCCCTGTTGAAGTAATAATACGAGTAATAATATGTGCTGTTAAATTTCATCGTTTGCAAATGTAGGAAAAAATCACAGAACAACAACTCTGCCTCAGAGGAAAAGTGTCAAACATCTGATTAATAAGTACATATAAAATTATTAAAATATTCTCAAATAGCTTATATCCAATTGTTTGACACTTTTCCTCTGAGGCAGTAGGCGCGGCGGGCACCATATTTTGTGATTCATATCACATCCTGACCCGTATTCATATCATCGGTGTTTGGCTTGCTTGCATAGCTAAATGGGCTTTCTTTGTAAACAGATATAAACAATCTAAATTCAAAGAGATGCAAGAACAACTGGATAAGCTGAAAAAGAGGGTGGAAAAACTGGAGAATGCCAGAAAAGACCAGCTCTCTATGGCTGTGGTATCGGGCGACCTAGATAAGGTTATGGCCTCGATGATTATTGGAATTGCCGCAGCAGCTATGGATACAAAGGTTAAAATGTTCTTCTCCTTCTGGGCACTTAGTGCACTAAGGGATAAGAAAAAAAGCGCCAAGGGCAAGAACTTTATTTCAAAAATGTTTGGGATAATGCTTCCAAAGGGCAAAAACGCACTCAAGCTATCAAATATGAATATGCTTGGAATGGGCCCTGTTATGATCAAGCACCTTATGAAGAAAAACAATGTTCTCTCTCTTGACGATATGTTCAAGACTGCAGGAGAGCTTGGTATTGAGATAATAGTATGCGAAATGTCAATGGGTCTTATGGGCTTCAAAAAAGAGGAGTTCATTGATTACCCGCACCTCTCGTTTGCCGGAGCAGCAACATTTGTAGCTGATGCAGGCGAAAGTGCCGCGCAATTATTCATATAGCAATCAGAAACAGATTGCAACGAAAATTAATCAACCAATTACAGTTAAACAACAAAATTCATTAACAATAAAAACAATTGAATTATGATGACGCAAGAGGAACTAAAAGCATTAAACGTAGATAAGAGTGTTGACGCAAGAGGAACAGCCTGTCCAGGACCACTTCTCGAGGCAAAAAAAGCTCTCGGAACAATTGAAGAGGGAGAAATTATGGAGATTCTATCAGCCGACGAAGGAACAAAGGTAGATATACCAAAATGGTGTACTAAACAGGGACACGATTACCTGGGAACCGTTGAGGAGAATGGCTATTTCAAAATTTATATGCGCAAGAACGAAATCTAAAAAGAGTTGAGATGAGTAAAAGGAGTGCAAAAATCCTGGTCTTCTCAACAGAAAAAATATCCGACCCCGCCATTGATATGGCGGGTCTTCTCAAATTACACTATCCGCCGGAGGTATTCACTATTCCGGTTAGGTGTTCAAGCGGAATTAAACCAAGATGGATACTTCGCGCCTTTGAAAAGGGGTTTGACGGAGTATTCATTGCTGCAGACGGAAGCGACTGCTCATATGGCGAGAGCTGCACTGAGGAGACGGGTCATCTTGTAGAGAGGGTCCACGAAATGATGAAGAGTCAAAATATTGAACCTTCACGCCTGAGAATGGCTGCCATCTGTTCGGTGTGCAGTGAATCCTTCGTTAAGCAG
>JAQVRQ010000112.1 GCA_028700975.1 Bacteroidales bacterium
GGTATAAGTACATTATAATGCTCCAAATTCAGTAACTCGATTAGTTTAGCACCGTTACTATAAGAAGTGTCATATACCTTCTTATAAAACCTACAATATTTTGTTTGAATATCATCACTTACTACTGATATCTGGTGCTTATTGTAAAGTGAAGAAGCAAAAGACAATCCTTGGAGACCTCCACCTATGATGAGTATCTTCATTTACAATAGTTTGCTTGTTTTTTGAATATTTGCATTTTTAAATATTGCACATTGCACATTGCACATAGCACATAGCACATAGCACATAGCACATAGCACATAGCACATAGCACAATAATTATATGCTAGATTTAATATGGTCATTAATAAGCTTATATGCATATTCTACAGTCATTTTTCCCCGGAAGTAATTAAGCTCATTCTCTTTCATCTTAGAGCAAAGCGTTGGATTATTATACATCTTGAGCAGATTAGATTTAAAAGCATCTATATCACCACTTATAGACCATAGTCCGGTCTGAGTTTCGTCAAGGAATTCACCGTAACCTTTCTCACTATCAATTGCAGCTAGCACTGGTACCTGCAAATTAAAGTATGATGCAGTTTTGCTAGGAAAGTTAGGAGAACCGTGAATATCATTGAGTATGATAAGACCTGCATCACAAGAGGATAGTAATTGCAAATATTCTAGCTTTGGCATATAGTCAAGAAAAAGGAAATTCTTAAGTCCCTTGTTGTGTACCATATTCTTTATTTGATCTAATTTTGCACCCTTGCCAAGTAACAAGAATATAATCATTTCATTGTTTTTAACCGCTTCAGCCAGGTTAACCATGTGTTCAATTTTTTGAGCCTGGCCTACAGAACCACCGTAAATGGCCACAAACTTACCCTCAAGACCAAGTTTCTTACGAGATTCATCATTTTTTACGATTTCAAAAGATTTTTGCCAGAACTGACAAACTCGGAAACGGCTCTCAGGAAGCCATGGATAGAAATTGCATATATACTTAACTGTATGTTTAAGTGGTACGCATATATAGTTCGATAATTTGAGCATTCGTCTTTCGCAGTAACGATAATAAAGGCCAATAGGGCTATTTTTGCCAAAATAACCATATACCACAGCATCTTGCCAAGTAAAATCTGTATGAATCAAGTAGAACGGACATATGAAGTGCTTTTTCAGATTTCCAATGATTAATCCAATTTCTGGCGGTAGTGAGTGAGATATAATTAAATCAATTTTCTGATTTCTTAGTTTTTTTTTTGTATAATATACTTGTTTAATGGAATATTCAATATATCCCAGTGCCTTTTTGAAATTGTTACTTACGCCTGTGAAATCTTGCGAATGAATGCGAATAACGGGTATCCCATTTTCTTCAACCAATTCGGTTTTAGATGTATTTTGACCCTTTGCAGAAACAAAAACATTATGTCCTTGATGTTTGAATTCGTGTATTAATGATGAGAATAGCGATTTGTCATCTGAAAGATTTGGAAGAGAACAGAATAAAAATAGGATGTTCATTGTCATTTATTATAAAAAATTTATAACCTTCACAAATTCATAACAAATTCATGAGGCACGCCGTAATATAATTTGATAGATACTTATACTGCTTTTTATTAAATAGTTGACGAAGTTGCATGTATAACCTTTAAACCAATATCATGTGTCAAATAACGTCAAAATCCATAAGTTGAAAGAAAATATTCTCTTTTGTGAGTTCCGGCAACTCTCCACTTGTTAAATCTAGAAAGATAAGATGGAAAGGAGATCACTTTATAAATTTGGGTAATGATATATAGAAACCTTTTTTATAATTTGCACCTAATCCAATATATAAATTAAAAGGCCTAATCCATCGGTATCTTGATTTAACAACATAAGTTTTTACCTCTGAAATTACATCACTTGGGATATAAGCCATGATAGCTTTAATACCTAAGATACTACGAAACTTCCAAAAGTTTAATTTTGTGTATATAGTATTACTATTTACAAAATAATTACAAGATCTTGTCAATCTCCATTTTAAGCTTTCGTAATTCCAAGATAATGAATTTTTTTTGTTAATTTGGTTGTAAATTTTATTACCAAAACCAATCTTTACATCCAATGGCCCAATGTATTTAAAATTAAAATATTTCATGTAACCAGGAAAGCTATTTGCATTAGCTACACCAATAATAAATTCATATTTTTGTTCTATTGCATAATTAAAGGTTTCATTTGCTAAAGACTTAAATAATCCTTTGCCTCTGTGATCTGGATGAGTCACAGTTGCAATGTCCAGTAAACCATTAACAATACGTCCATCAAAATTCATTTTTACTGGAATGCATGCATAATGAGCTATCATTTTATCCTCATAAAAAGCATTAAACGATATAACAGATCCCATTGGATTATGATTATACCAATAATTAAAGTTTTTTTCAGTAAAAATTCTGTTAGGATAGACAGCATTTTGAAGGTTGATTAATTGTTTTAACATCTGATTACCTTCAAAATTTGTTTTTTCAATTTTATAATCCATATTGTGTAGATTAAATTATGATTTAAGTTTCGCAAGCTTCTAACTTGCCGTTTTTAGTTTGTAATAATCGATAAAGTGAGCCAATTCATCCGATCTATTAATTACTGCATCGAAGATATCTTGATCTTCAATGGTGAATATTTCTGCTATAATTGTTACCAGTTCCAGGATGATTCCCCAAATCCGATCTGTAACGGAAAGCTCCATTGTTTTGCGTTGCATATCCCTGAAGATACCTCCTATTGTTTCGTAACTAGAAAACCTCTTGGCCAAAGAAAGTATGTTATATTGGAGAGCAATTATCAATCCATTCCAAGGTCCTCTTTTGTTTCTCTTTACAAAAAAGAAACGAACTTTTGTGTCGGCAAATATAACGTCAGCACTCAAGTAGTAATAACCAAGCCTACGACTATATCGGCGCTCTTCCTTGGCTTCAAGCAACTTGATAAGAGCAGGGGCGGTCAACTCTTTTTTGTCAAAGCCGTATTTGGTCTTGCCCTTTTCTCCAATTTTTATCATGCCCAAATAATGACATTTGATGTGTCTGGAACGGATGAAACGAATGACTTCGGAACATGTGAACCAACTGTCTGCCAGTACGTAATCAAAACGCACCCCTTTCCTTATGGCTCGGGTTATCATCACAATCATCATATGGATCTTACTCTGTTTATACTCAGACATTCTTGCTTCTACAGGAAATTCTTCATCCCTATTCTTGACAAAACGGGCGGCAAGGTCTTTGGCACTCATACTGTAGTTTTTGTTCTTCCCCTCTTCCCCAAGGATGGCGAAATCAAGGATAAACTGGCTTTTACCGTCAGTAATCCCCAGAAAAAGAGATTTAAAGCCAA
>JAQVRQ010000113.1 GCA_028700975.1 Bacteroidales bacterium
GGCTGGTGCCTATTCCTGCACTGGCCGTTGTCTTTATAGTACCATCAGATCCTGCAACCTTTAAAAGGGAGTTTGAAGAGAAGCTTGTTTCAGCTGTAAAGATATTACCGGTAGCCGGACTAACCCCTACTCCATAAAAAATTGTTCCTGACAGTACCTCGCTTACGCTATTTGTAGAGACCTCTAACGAGAATATTGAAGCACCTGAGGGATTATAATTGTTATCATACTCTGTCTTGTATGTATAGATTTTATTCCCCTTGGCATCCGCAGTAATATATCCATCCATTGAGTCCACCGGAACCTCAACAACTCTGTCAACAACAAGATTAACAGGATCAATTCTTACCAAGCCTTTATCCGGAAAAGAGGCCCATAATTTGTAAGATCCATCAAAAACCAGATATTTTGCATTACCTGTAACTCCTTCTGCTCTGATAGTGGTGATAACAGGATAGTCTACCCTGGAGGCATCAAACACCCTAATACCCTCTTTAACAGCCACAAAAAGCCTTGTACCATACATAGCTATGCCCTCTGCATCTGTTCCTGCAGGAATTTTCTTTATAAATGCCTTTGTTACCGCATCATAAACAGCAATATAGGAATTTGGATACTCCCACCAACCAAAATCATTAACAACATAATCGTAATCCCAGTTTGTAACATATAGTTTATCCCCGGCAAAGATCATATTTCTAGGTGAGGCAAGTGAATTTGTGATTGAGGATTTAAGTTTTCCGGTTGAGGCTTCAACTATATCAATTTTATCCGGATTATTGCAAACCAGATAGGCCTCCTTTTGAGGAGAGATAGTACCGGAGATGACGGTTGCCCCTATTGATATTCCGTTTGCCGTTTCATAAACTCTATTTGTGATGGTCATAGTATTCTCGTCAAAAAGAGAGAGACTAGCAGAGTGTTCTGTAAAATTACCCTGATTGATAATGAGCACCTTCTGATCAAAGGTAACATCCGGAGCCTGAGGATCCTTTTCACACGAGGAGAGAACGAAAACTGCAATAGTTGCAATTAAAAGTAAATGGAACAATTTTTTCATTTCAATAAAAATTTATTTATGAGTTAATTAAAATCTGAATTGGAAATTTATAAGCCAGTTAAACCCCGGCATTGCGTAAAACTTAACGTTCTGATAACTTACATTAAAAATATTCTTAAGAACTCCCCCCACAACAAATTCGTTATGTTTAATCATCCCTTTGTAAGAAATTCCCGCATCGGTTAAAGTATAGGAAGGGAGGATATCAAAAATATCAAGCGTGGTCCTCTTTCCCGTATTATTGAGAGAGATGTTAAATGTAAACTTTCCAGCCTCTGCTGTTGCATTGAGTCTCCAGGAGTGTTTAGGCTGATATGCCAACTGCTCACCCTTTGCCGGATCATCCGCCCAGAGCGGAATTACTGTCTTAATATCAGTGAATGCATAACTTCCTCTTAATGTGGCTTTAGCAAAAGCTACCGAATAGGTTATCTCCCCTCCTGCCTCAACTCCACGAGAGAGGACCTCCGGAATATTTCTTGGTCTCCACACCTCTCCGGCAGGGAGCCACCTAATCCAATCTTTAACAACGCTTCTGTAAC
The DNA here is from genome assembly GCA_028700975.1 of Bacteroidales bacterium. Taxonomy (GTDB): domain Bacteria; phylum Bacteroidota; class Bacteroidia; order Bacteroidales; family UBA932; genus Bact-08. Next base: position 1,603 of record JAQVRQ010000113.1, read on the forward strand.
CAGTTAAGAACATTGATGCACTCCACTCTCCACTATACCATCCCCAGTTAACTCCCGCTTCAGCACTTCTCGATTTCTCGCTCTTGAGATAGATATTGTCACCTCCCCAATATCTATCGTTCAATGATGGAATTTTAGCATTTCCGGACCAGGAACCTCTTATATACAAGGAGTGCCCGCCACCCACCGGTATTTTAAATCTTGCATTAACCAGAGGCATAATTGGAAGAGTGCCCGATGATGAATAGAGATACCTAGCTCCTATAGAGGCCGATAACAAACCAGAGCCCTCGGCCTTTGCAATTATATAACCTCCCGCCCTACTCTCTTCTATATCCGGAATATATGATTTAACCTGAGGTTTAATATACTCTCCGTTGAGCCCTCCTCTAAAGGAGAAAACAGATTTTCTATATTCAATATCTGTATTAATCATCACTCTGTTTGCAGAGATAGTATCCTCCTTGTACCTCTCATTATCATATGCATAAGAAGATGAGATTCTCCACGATAGCGATTCAGTACCCCCCTCAAGGGAGGCAGAGAGCTTTAAATTATTGTCATAGATTGAATTATGTGCTTCAGGTCTGTCATTCAAGGATACAGATGGCTGAATCTCTCTGTCAAAATCCAGATACATTAATGAAGCTGAGAGTGTACCCAATTTTCCAGCTTTCAGATGAATCTCCTGAATTGCTCCCCAATTGGAAATTGCAGAGTTATTGAGCCTCTCCCTTGGCCTGCCCGGCTTTGTGTTATTTTCAAAGGTATAGTTGTTTAAAGCCCTGTTAAAAAGCACTGAACTCCTTGACTCCACAGCCGCTCCTGAGTATCTGTATGTGGCTCCTGTAAAGATGGAGCCAAAACTCCCAAGTGTTAGTGAAATATCCCCACTATGACCGCTAATCCACTTTGCACCAGTTTTAAGCTTAACTGTCCCCCCTATGCTCCCATCACCGTACAGCGCAGACCCGCCCCCAATATGGATATCCATAGCATCAAAAAAATAGAGTGGGATATGGGAGAGGTCGGCCTGACCCATTGTAGGGAGAGACATATTCTGTCCGTTCCAGTCAATTGTAGTGTGCGATGAGGAGGTACCTCTGATGGAGAGAAATGCATTCATTCCTCGGCCATACTCTTTTATGTAGGCTGCGTTTTCGGCTTTTATAAAATCGGCCAAACTGGCACTTTGCATCTTTTTAACAGCCTCTCCGGAATAGGAGATAACATTTGTCCCGGGTGAGAAACGTTTTAGGTCTGCAGGGCCATTTTTTTTGAATGCTGTTACGGTTACCGAATCAAGTCTGTTAGCTTTTGATGAGTCTCTCTGTTGTGCGTAAAGAGAGATAGCCGGTACAGTAAGATGCACGGCAACAACACATATAAATACAATTAATGAAAAATAGTTTTTCATCGCTCTCTTTTTCCCGAAAGTTCGATTAAATATGTTTTGTCCCTGCAGGTCTTCTGACTCAGCTTTTGCATCTTCGCCTTCCCACCTAATGGCAGTGGCCGACTGAAGAAAACCCCAAATTGATGGGGAGAGCTTTACAGCAGCGGGTACTGTTCCCGGATTACACGGGATTCCCTGAAGCTGGAACGCCACAAAGATAAGTTATTTTCTTATGTGAGTACAAATTTTTATTAAATTTGGTAGTTTTCACTTACTAATAACAACCAAACATTATGTCAAAATCACTCAAATCACTACTGCTCACGGCTTTAGTCCTCACTATGGCCGC
>JAQVRQ010000114.1 GCA_028700975.1 Bacteroidales bacterium
CTTCTTTGCCATTTGGAATTGTTCTTTTGCAATTCCAGGGTAATTTATTAGTGAATCATTATCATTCATAATTATCGGGCTTACTCCAAGATTGGTAAATATTATTTCTGTGATCTTATATTTAGCAGCGAAGTCAACAAATTCGGGTATTTGCATTAAGTTTTGTCTCATAGCAACGACATACAAACTTTTCTTTAATGTTGGACAAGATTCAACAACTCTTTTTAGATTTTGACAAAATTTTTCAAATGATAAATTTCGACGAATCTCTTCATATACTTCTTTAGTACACCCATCACAGGATATATTCAGAGATACAAAAGAAGTATTTACTAATTCGAGCAATTCATTAGTAATTACAGATAGATTTGTGTTCGCTTGAAATTTAATATCATATTTAGAAAAATATGATAAATATTTACTAATATCTTTACATAAAAATGGTTCACCTTGACCATGCAATGACATAACTTCAATATATGGAAGAATTTTATCTATTTTATCTATAAACTCATTATTTATATGAAGATTTTGCCTCCCATAATCGTAAAAATGATTACACATGATGCAACGCGCATTACACACATTTGTACATTCTATTTGAAGAAATTTGGAAAAGGTATCCAGTAATGTTTTTTTTCGAATATGATTCAACTCAATTTTAAAAGCATTAATTTTTTTGAGCTTTTTCCAGTCTTTTGCATTATAACACTCTTTTTCAAGTTCTGATAAAAAAGAATTATCTTCCATTTTTATTATTGATTGAGATATAAATAAATAAAATGTGGCGTCTTCTTTAATATTATTAGAATACTGTTGAATAGAATTATGACATGCGATATCGCAAATAACTGCATCAAAAAACTGGTTTTTAGTATCATTAATGTTAAAACAAACATTATTCATTGGAACATTCTGTATTTTCATGAATAATTGTTTGCATAACCCGCTTTTTTGTTCAGGAGTAATAAGCAATACTTGATACATTACACTCAACTTATTTAAACATTAATGACGTGAACTTTAAACGAACCATAATATTTTCCGAACAAATGCCAGATAATCTCTATTACATTTAATCTTGCATTTTCTTCTTGTTTTATCATTCCAATTATATTTTTTACAAGTAACTTATATAATTTCAAATCATAATTTAGTTTACCTCCATACTTTTTTTGTAATTTACTACTAGAAACCCCATCCCTAAAACTTTTATGTTTGATTCCACTAATTGTAACAACACTATGAGCAAGTGCTTTCACTGATGGGATGTACATTAATTTTACTCCATTATTTAATAGTCTCCAAGAGATCTCAATATCTTCAGCATTGTTCCCAAACCATGGATCAAACCCTCCATTTAACTCTAACACTGTTTTGAGGTATGCACAATTTGCTGTAATGAAGGCATCATTTAAGGAACGTTTTTCAACAACATACATATCATCTCCGAAATGCATAATAACATTAAGTGATAGATTACCCCAATATTCTTCGATTTTGTTTCGTGGTTTTGCAGGGATCACGGAACCACCCAATCCTCCAATATTATTATTTATAAATGAATTGTTGATTTCAGAAATCCAATTGTTTGTTACAATACAATCCCCATCAGTAAAAGCAATAATCTCTCCCTTGGCTAATTTAATTCCCTTATTTCGACTGCTAGCTGCTGTACCGCCTTTGTCCTCAACAATTGTAACCTGATTGTATTTTTTTGCAATTTTCAATGTTTTGTCTGTAGAACCGCCATCAACCAATATTATTTCTAACGGTTTTTCAGAGTTATTTATAATCGCAATTAAACATTGCTCAATCAACTCTTCTTCATTTAATACTGGGATGACAACGCTAACGTTCATAGATTTAATCCCAAAGACTCAAATTCATCTTTCGTAATTATCCGTTTTGCATGTCCATCATAGTGTAATGATGATGGAGGAACAACTATTATTTCAACCTTTTTTTCAAACATGTTTGTTAACTTATCTATCAGATTTAGGTCTATTTCCTTTTTATCAGATTCAACATATAACTCAATTTTATTGTCATTAGTTATTATAAAGAACTCCCCATAAAACTCATAGGTAAAAAGAACCTCCTCGATATCTTTTGGCAAGACATAGCGATTAGATATAATATAACAGTCATCCAATCGACCCAATACATATATTCTTGGATTATTTGAACCACATTTACATGGTGAGAAATCAATATATGCTAAATCATTTGACCAGTACCTAAGAAGAGGGAAACCTTTATCCCATAGGGTTGTATATACAGGAACACCAATGCACCCATCAGGAACCGGAATCTTTGTTGCAGGATCAATTATTTCTACAAATAGATATTCGGACAAATAATGCAAGCCATTTTTTTCTTTACATTCGCATGCCAAAGGCCCAAAAACTTCACTCATTCCTAAAAGATTATAGCATTCAGCCCCCCATTTTTCCTCAAGAAATTTTCTTCGTTTTTCTGTTAGAATTCCACCGCCAAGTGCCAGTATCCTTACATTTGAGGTCTGTGCAATAGTTGCCATCCGCGTATCTGTTACCGCTGCAGTAACTACACTTGGACGAGTAGCGATTATAGTAATTGGCAATGACGAGATATAGGCCATGATATTTTCCGGGGTAGGGATGGGGCAGTTTATGTATCCGATTACCATAGTAGTGAACTGCCACATCATCGTGTGTGCCATAATCCCTGTATCAACAGGCGCAAAAACACCACCCAAGTCACTATCATTCACCCCCATTTCAGTAAAAAAAGTTTTTATAAAGGTTTCATGAACATGTTTATCATTTTTATTAAAAACATAATATGTTTTATTTCCAGTTGTTCCACCACTAGAAAAAATACCATAAATATCACTAATTTTTGTTGATGTTCTATCAAATACACTCGAATCTCTTATTTCTTGTTTATATGAAAATGGTAGTGTTAAAAATTTTTCATAGGAAGAGAAAGTAGATTTATCTCCTATTTTATTCTGATAAAATGGAATATTATAGATGCCTATTTCATATAATTTTTCTAATCTCTCTAGTATCTCTTTTAGATCCAATAACATATTTTCAATAATTTGGATTTAGAACAGATGAATATTCGCTTTTATTGGGCTTTGTACAAAAGTCCACATAAAGTCAGGAAGTCAATCGTCTATCTACCAAAGAAATAGACCGGAAAGAAGGTACGTGTAATTCTCAAGAAGAAATGCGATTTCTTCCTGCGATAACAGATGATCCTTCATTCTTTTCTGCATGATTCGGCTCCCGAGAACATCTCTTCAGAGACAGGCTCTCCGTATCTGTTGATCTCCCCGCGGTAGAT
>JAQVRQ010000043.1:0-6257 GCA_028700975.1 Bacteroidales bacterium
TCTGTGAATGCAGTAAGATTGCCAGATGTAAACTGAAGGAGTATCCGCCACAGCGAATGAAATGCGCCACAGCGAACAAACCATCATAGAAGACCGCGAATTAGTCGAGTTTAAGCACGGCCATGAAGGCGCTCTGGGGAACTTCAACGTTGCCTACCTGACGCATACGTTTTTTACCCTTCTTCTGCTTTTCAAGAAGCTTTCGCTTTCTGCTGATATCTCCACCATAACATTTGGCGGTTACGTCTTTGCGGACTGCTTTGACGGTTTCGCGTGCAATGATTTTTGCGCCAATTGCTGCCTGGATTGCGATGTCAAATTGCTGGCGAGGGATTAGCTCTTTTAACTTTTCACACATTCTGCGACCAAAGTCATAGGCGTGGTCACGGTGAATAAGGCTTGAGAGTGCGTCAACCTGCTCTCCGTTCAGGAGAATATCAAGTTTCACCAGTTCTGCCTCTTTATAACCAACTACGTGGTAGTCAAAAGATGCATAGCCTCTTGATACAGACTTGAGTTTGTCGTAAAAATCAAAAACAATCTCCGCAAGAGGCATCTCAAAGTTTAGCTCAACTCTCTCACTTGTAAGAAAATGCTGACTTAGAAGAACTCCTCTCTTATCAAGACATAGCTTCATAATAACCCCAAAATAATCTGACTTAGAGATAATCTGAGCTCTAATATAGGGCTCCTCTATGTAATCAATTAATGTTACGGCAGGAAGACCGGATGGATTGTGCACATCCAGCAGATCGCCTTGCGTTGTATAGACCTTGTAAGAGACGTTTGGAACAGTTGTGATAACATCCATATCAAACTCTCTGTATAACCTCTCCTGGACAATCTCCAGGTGGAGCAAACCTAGGAATCCGCATCTGAAGCCAAACCCAAGGGCAAGTGAGGATTCCGGTTCGAACACTAAAGATGCATCGTTAAGCTGAAGCTTTTCAAGAGAGGCCCTAAGGTCTTCATATTCGTCTGCTTCAACAGGGTAAACGCCCGCAAAAACCATCGGCTTAACCTCCTCAAACCCGGCAATTGAAGTGGCGCAGGGTTTAGTTATATGGGTAATTGTATCCCCCACTTTAACCTCACTTGCTGCTTTTATACCTGAGATAATATATCCTACATCTCCGGTTCCAACCTCTCCGGTAGGCGTCATTTTAAGTCTCAACTTTCCAACCTCGTCTGCCTCATACTCCTTGCCTGTATTAAAGAACTTAACTTTATCACCCTTCTTTATCGAACCGTTTACCACTTTAAAATATGCAATAATTCCCCTAAAAGAGTTGAATACTGAGTCAAATATGAGAGCCTGAAGAGGCGCCTCAGGATCACCTTTTGGTGCCGGAACCTTTTTAATTATGGCATTAAGTATCTCCTCAACCCCTACACCAGTCTTTCCGCTGGCTAAAATAATCTCTTCATCATCGCATCCTAGCAGGTCAATAATCTGATCCTTAACCGAATCAATCATTGCTGCATCCATATCTATTTTATTAAGAACAGGGATGATTTCCAGATCGTGATTGAGAGCAAGATAGAGATTGGATATTGTCTGGGCCTGAATACCCTGAGTAGCGTCTACAACCAGAAGAGCCCCTTCACAGGAGGCTATTGCTCTTGATACCTCATAAGAAAAATCAACGTGTCCTGGCGTATCAATCAGATTTAGAACGTATTTCTCTCCTTCGTGGATATAATCCATCTGAATAGCGTGGCTCTTAATTGTGATACCCTTCTCCTTTTCCAGATCCATAGAGTCCAGAACCTGCGCCTCCATATCTCGTCCGATGACAGTATTTGTAGACTCTAACAGCCTGTCTGCCAACGTGCTTTTACCGTGGTCAATATGTGCAATTATACAAAAGTTCCTAATGTTCTTCATGGCTGCAAAGATAAAAATATTTAACAAAAGCAAATTAATGGTGTTATCTTTGTCAATCAGAGAACAAAAAAAATCAAAAAACAGAAAAATTATAACAATAATGACACACAATTACCCATTGGGCGAGATTGCCTCTCAGGTGAGAAGGGATATTGTACGGATGGTTAACCTTGCGGCATCCGGACACCCCGGCGGTTCGCTCAGCAGTACAGAGATTATGACAGCACTCTTCTTCTCGGAGATGAACCACAATCCTGCAAACTGGAGAAGAGACGGTAAGGGAAAAGATATGTTTTTCCTCTCTGCCGGACACCTCTCTCCTGTATTTTATAGTATCCTTGCAAGAAGCGGCTACTTTCCCGTAAGCGAACTGGCCTCCTTCAGAAAACTTGGGTCAAGGCTTCAGGGACACCCATCTGTAGAGAGAGGACTTCCGGGTGTACATATGGCATCAGGCTCTCTGGGACAGGGCTTATCTGTAGCCTGCGGCGCTGCACTGACAAAGAGAATTGAGGGAGAGAATAATTTTATATATGTTCTTATGGGAGATGGAGAGAGCCAGGAGGGACAGGTGTGGGAGGCTGCAATGTTTGCGGCACATCATAAACTCAGCAATATTATTGCATTTACAGACTGGAACGGCCAACAAATAGATGGTCCAAACGAAAAGGTGATGAGTCTTGGAGATTTAGAGGCAAAATGGAGAGCTTTTGGTTGGGATGTAGTGGTTGCGGACGGACACGATATAGAGGCAATTAAGGCGGTGATAAGAGGTGCAAAAGAAGCATCGGCAGACGGAAAACCAAAAATGCTCCTTATGAAAACAGAGATGGGCAAAGAGGTTGACTTTATGCAAGGTACACACCATTGGCACGGAAAGGCACCCAATGCCGAACAGACAGAAAAAGCACTTTCACAACTTAAGGAGACTATAGGAGATTTTTAAAATGAGAGAGATATTTGAAAATTCAGGAAACAAAGATACAAGATCCGGATTTGGAGCTGGCCTTCACGAACTTGGAAAAACCAATAAAGATATAGTTGCACTTTGCGCAGATCTTACCGGCTCACTTAAGATGGATGCATTTGCGGCAGAATTTCCGGAGAGGTTTATCCAGTGCGGAATTGCAGAGGCTAATATGATTGGCACAGCTGCGGGGCTGGCCGTTTCAGGTAAGATTCCTTTTGCCGGTTCATTTGCAGAGTTTGTTACGGGCAGAGTTTACGACCAGGTTAGACAATCTGTAGCATATTCAGAGACGAATGTCAAAATTTGCGCTTCCCACGCAGGAATTACACTTGGCGAAGATGGTGCAACACATCAAACTATGGAAGATATCGGTTTAATGAGAATGCTTCCAAATCTAACTGTAATAAACCCCTGTGACTACAACCAGACAAAGGCAGCAACTATTGCAATTGCAGATCACCACGGCCCAGTATACCTCCGCTTTGGTCGCCCATCCGTACCCAATTTTACTCCGGCTAACCAGAAATTCGAAATTGGAAAAGCACTGTTAATGGTTGAAGGAGCAGATGTATCCATCTTTGCAACCGGCCATCTTGTTTGGGAGGCTATCCAGGCAGCTAATATTTTAAAAGGAGAGGGGATATCGGCAGAGGTTGTAAATATTCATACGATTAAACCTTTGGATAAAAAAGCAGTCATAGAATCGGCAGCAAAAACCGGAGCAGTTGTTACTGCAGAGGAGCATCTGATTGCCGGAGGACTTGGTGAGCTGATAGCAGGTCTTTTAACAAGAGAGAAGCCAACGCCTCAAGAGTTCGTCGCAGTAGATGACCTCTTTGGGCAGAGCGGAGAACCAGCAGATCTTATGAGGGAGTATAAGCTTAACGCAGAAAGCATTGTTTCAGCTGCAAAAAGAGCTATTGCAAGAAAATAGATAACAATTAAATGACAGATAAGGAGCTTCTGGAATTATACAGAGAGGAGGGCAAACAGAGTTATGCCTTCAACCTTATTGTCAAAAGCTACAGCGAAAGACTCTACTGGCACGTTCGCAAGATGGTTGCATCACACGACGACGCCAATGACATTATCCAAAATACGTTTATTAAGGCTTGGGACGCTCTTCCGGAATTCCGGGAGGAGTCCCGTCTTTTTACTTGGTTATACAGAATTGCAACTAATGAATCTCTTACATTCCTAAAGCGCAAGAAGAGTAGAGCATTCCTTTCACTTACAGACTACTCTAAGCAGTTGGAAAACAAACTGGAATCTGATCCATACTTTAACGGAGATGCTACTCAAAAAGCCCTTCACAAGGCAATACTCAAACTACCGGATAAACAGAGAGCAGTTTTTAATATGAGATATTTTGATGAGATGAAGTACGAAGAGATATCTGAGGTCACAGGGACATCAGTTGGAGCTTTGAAGGCCTCGTACCATCACGCTTTTCAAAAAATTCAACACGCAATGGAAGAACTTTTTTAATCCTTTTGCATTTTAAATAGTCAAAGAGGTATGAAACAAAAATTCAATATGGATGACAGGCATCTCAGGGAAAACCCCCACAGTGTTCCCGAGGGCTACTTCAGTTCGTTGCAGGATGCAATTTCAGATAAGATTTCTGCCGAAAAGCAAAAACCATCTTTCTGGAGAGTTGCAAGACCACAACTTGCTCTTGCAGCCTCTTTTGCCGTGATATTTATTATTGCGTACGCAACCATAAACCTTTTTTCTCCCGGAGAGAAACAGGACATATTTTCAAGCATAGAGAGCGATCAACTTGATGGACTATACGTAAAGACAAGCTTTGTTGACTTCTACGACTCATCTACAGATACACTATACACAGAAGATGAAGAGGAGATTGATCCGGAAGAGATAGTTGAATACCTTAGTTCCAATACAGGCATAATATATATAGCATCATTAGATTAGAACAATACCGAGATGAAAAAAACAGCTTTAACAATACTTTTTACAGCTCTTATCTTTACAGCAATTGCGCAACCTTTTCCTAATGCTGCGCCTGCTAATGAACAAGAACAGAGACAGAGCAGATATGAACAGATTCAAAGCGCAAAAATTGCCTTCTTCACTACTGAGTTGGAGCTTACGCCAAAAGAGGCAGAGGAGTTTTGGCCAATCTACAATAGCTTCTGGAAAGAGAGGGAGAGGTCTTATAGAAAGATTCAAGGTAATCTCAAGAATATTGACCAAGCAATTTCAGAAGAGGAGAAGATTAACGAAGCAGAGCTTAAAAGTCTTATGGACAGATATATTGCAGACTTTTCAAACGAAGGAGAAATTTATAAAAATTATCACACTCAATTCTCACGCATACTTCCGTTAAGCAAAGTCGCAAAGATATATGTGACTGAAGAGAAATTTAGGGTTAAGATGATTCATCAACTTAGAAGGGGTCAGGGAGGCACCGGACAGGGTCAGAATTTAAGATAAAAATCTCCCGTAAGAGTACGATACCGGGATGTATATGAACCATTGGGGCTCTCCTGAACAGAGAGCCTCTCTTCATTTATTGAGCCAGCAATCCCTTTCACAAATTCCATCATTACCCTTCTTTCATTCTCACCATTTATGGTACTTACTCTGCAAATTCTTGAGAGGAATAGAGAGTTTGAATTAGCAATAGAGACAAATTCCATCTCGGCCTCTTTAGGCAGAATAACAGAAAAGAGCCCTCCGGGAGAAAGAATCTTTGAGGAGCACTCGATAAGTTCACTAAATGAGAGATTGTCTGTATGTCTTGCATTACTCCTTCTGTTACAGGGAGCCTTAAGAGAGTTATTAAAATAGGGCGGATTTGAAACTACTAAATCAATTTTTTCAGCCAATTTCATCTGATACTCTTTGAAAGAGACGGGAAAAGATTTCAAACTATCTGACCAAAGCGACTCCCTGAAATTTTCTCTTGCCTCCTCTGCCGAAGGGATATCAGAATCTATTCCGGTAATTGAGGCCATTAATCCAGCTGATTGCAACCTTTGAGCAACCATAAGAGCAATAACACCAGTACCGGTTCCAACGTCAAGAACTTTTACTGAAGATTCCCCAGCAGGTATAGCTGGTAAAGAACACCAAGCGCCAAGAAGAACACCATCTGTGTTTACCTTCATTGCACTAATATCCTGCTTAACAGAAAATTGTTTAAAAAAGAATCGACCCATCTTTCATCTCCATAATCCGGTCACTCATAGAGGCCAGATCTCTATCGTGGGTAACAATTACTATGGTTTGTCCATATCTTTTTCTGAGGTCAAAAAAGAGGTTGTGAATCTCCTTTTTTGTCTCAGTGTCAAGATTTCCAGATGGTTCATCAGCAAGAATAACTGAGGGATTATTCATTAATGCCCTTGCTATAGCAACTCTTTGCTGCTC
>JAQVRQ010000043.1:6357-13336 GCA_028700975.1 Bacteroidales bacterium
ATATCACGAGCATAAGAACCAGTTAAAGGTCCCTCCTCCATCTTCTCAAGAACCCCCTTAAGAATTGCAGGCATAAATCTGGCATCAATAGATCCTCCAACAATACAGTTGTAGTACTCAAGTTTTCCGCCCCAATCCATTTTATACTCCTCTTTACCCTTAATGTTAAGAACAAGCTCCTTACCATCAATTTTAAACTTATTATTAGGTGCTACACCCTCTACAACAGGCTCTATAAGCAAATGAACCTCACCAAACTGACCTGCACCGCCCGATTGCTTTCTGTGACGATAGTCTGCAATTGCAACCTTTGTAATAGTCTCCCTGTAAGGAATCTTAGGAGGGAATAGGTCAATCTCCAGTTTGTGTGTATTTGTAAGATGCCATTTAAGAATATTAATATGGTGCTCACCCTGTCCGCTAAGAATAGTCTGCTTTAACTCCTTAGAGTACTCCACCTTAACTGTAGGGTCCTCTGCGTGTGCACGGTTGAGTATCTCACCCAGCTTCTCCTCATCTTTTTCTGCCTTAGCTTTAATGGCTGTCCGGAATTTTGAAGGGGGGAAAACAATTGACTCAAATGCCCACTCTTTATTACCACCGTTAAGAGTTTGATTTGTCTTAACAGACTTGAGTTTTACTGTACATCCAATATCCCCTGCCACCATCTCGGTTACCTTCTCCTTCTTCTTCCCGGCTACGGCATAGATAACAGAGAGACGCTCCTTAGAGCTGTTTTCAGGATTAACAAGATCCATTCCCTCTGTAATTTTCCCGGACATTACTCGGAAGAATGAAACATCACCCAGGTGCTGCTCAACAGAGGTCTTATATATAAATACCGATGGCTGTCCCGCTACATCACAAGGAACGGAGTTACCATCTTTTAGTTTCTGAACCATTTTGTCAGGAGCCGGAGCTGCATTAATAACAAACTCCATTAGTCTCTTAACACCAATATCCTTTTTAGCAGAAAGACAGAAAAGAGGCATAATCTCGGCATTTGCTATGCCAATCCTGAGACCTGAACGAATCTCCTCTTCTGTAAGTTGTCCTTTCTCAAAGAATAGCTCCATAAGAGCTTCGTCATTTTCTGCTGCTGCCTCTGCAACAATCTGGTGGTATTCAGCCGCCTGATCTGCCTGATCTGCCGGTATATCGAGCTCTTCACGGGTACCGTTTTCATCTTTAAAACGATACATCTTCATTTTAAGAACGTCAATAAAACCATTAAAAGCGGTGCCACTTTCAACAGGATATTGAATAATCAATACCTTTTTACCAAAAGTTTGCCTTATTGACTCAAGTGCACCCTCCCAGTTTGCCTTTTCGTGATCCAGTTGATTTACTGCAAGGATAAGCGGCTTTTTGCACTTCTCTGCCTGTCTTGCAAATATCTCTGTACCCACTTCGACACCCTGCTGGGCATTTACAATCATAACTCCTGCATCAGCTACTCTGAAAGCAGAGATAACTCCTCCTATGAAGTCATCTGAACCCGGAGTATCAATAATATTGAGCTTATGATCCATAAACTCAGTATACAATAGTGTGGGATAGATAGAACGCTGGTAGAGCTGTTCAATTTCCGTATTATCACTCACAGTAGTTTTTGCCTCAACAGTTCCTCTGCGGTCAATAACTTTGCCTTCAAACATCATTGTCTCTGCCAGGGTTGTCTTTCCCGACTTCGTGCCTCCAAGCAGGACGATGTTACGAATGTTCTGAGTAGGGTATGTTTTCATACTTTTTACTTGGTTATGTGTTATTTGTAAATTTCCAATGTGCAAAGATTCAAATTTAACAAATATTTTTAAGATAGAGAGCGCTTCTTATAAAGATTTAACAGTTCTTCAAAAGATAGTTTCAGAGGAGATAAGAGAGTCTAAATAGTTATCTTTGCACAAAAATTTTCATTTGTTACTTCCTTATCATAGAGAGGGTGTTGCAGAGGCCGGATGCGACGAGGCCGGAAGAGGTGCTCTGGCAGGTCCTGTATATGCTGCCGCCGTAATTCTTCCTCCGGATTTTTTCCATCCTCTTCTCAACGACTCAAAACAACTAAAAGAATCCAATAGAGATAAGCTAAGATTGATTATTGAAGCTGAAGCTCTTGATTGGGCAGTTGCCTGGGCATCTCCTATTGAGATTGATAGTATAAACATCCTCAAGGCATCAATACTCTCAATGCACAGGGCGCTGGATAAACTGATCCTGCGACCTCAATCTTTAATTATTGATGGCAATAAGTTCACTCCATATAAAGAGATAGAGCACACCTGTTTTGTAAAGGGAGACGGGAGATACGCGTCAATTGCTGCAGCTTCAGTACTGGCAAAGACCCACAGAGATGAGTATATGAGAGAGATTGATAAAGAGTTTCCTGATTATAATTGGAAAAGAAATATGGCCTACCCTACAGCTGAGCATAGAGAGGCCATTAAAAAATGTGGTATTTGCAAATATCACAGAGTCTCATTCGCGAATGGCGTATCTTCCAAGAGAAAATAGAGCACATACCGAGAAAAAAATTGAAATTATAATCTCAGGAGTTGCAGATTTTAAATCCCCAAAAACGGATCCAAACTGAGATAATCCATCCAGCAGAGCGGCGTAACCACCAAGAAGAGCAAATAATAAGGCTCCCACCGCCCCAAAAATGGCTATGATTAGTCTGGATTTTTCATATTTAGGTTTTGGCTCAGGAAGAACGTCCAAGGTTGCAAACAACCTGCCTGAAAAGCCATTGTCTTCAATGCTCTGTTTGTGTTCATCAAAGAACATCTTTATTTTATCATCTTCTTTCATAACCAATTTGATTTAAATGGTTTGACAAATTCCCCCTTGCTCTAGAGAGGTGTGATTTTACAGTATTTTCCGGCATCCCGGTTATCACTGCAATCTCCTTTAAGCTTCTATCTTCCATATAAAATAGGAGTACTGTAGTTCTCTCCTTTTCGTTCAATTTAGACATTGCCATATAGAGCTCTTGGTTCTTAAACTTTGAGTCTGCACTCTCGTTATCTTTAACAATGTTCTCGTTTAACTCAGCCGAAGCGTATTTTTTAGAGGCCCTTTTATTATCGCAAAAACAGTTATATGCAATTCTAAAGAGCCAGGTTGAGAACTTTGCCTTACCACTGAATGAAGAGAGGTTTAAATAGGCCTTTATTAAAGCCTCCTGAGCAATATCATCTCCCAATGCAGCGTCACCGCTGCAGAGATTATACAGGAACCGCCTGAGCGGCTCCTGAATTAACAATACCTCTTTTTCAAATTCAGCTCTATTCACTCTTTTTAGCCGACTTTTTTCCCGTTTTTGGTGTTAATCAAGTAGGCAGTAAGTTGACCGAGACCAACGAAGAGAGGGATAAGTCCAAAGGCTGCAAATTTCAGTTGATTGTCAAAGAAGAGAAAGAGTGCAATAAATATTGCTATTCCAGCTCCAATTGTAACAAGTGCACTTGTTAGCGGATCCTTTGGTAGTTTTTGTCTCTCGTTAATTTTAAACAGGTCTGGAGAGATCTCCCTGCCGTGTTCAATTGCTTTCTCGATGAGTCTGTTTTTTGATTTGTCTCTTAATACTTTTGATGTATAAATAATTAAAAGTATAAGAATTGCTGTAAGAAATGGCGTTAAAATACCTAATGCTGCTTCCATTTTAATTAATCATTTAGATTGTTTGCCTGTTAGACTGCAATTCGCAGAGAAAAGTTGCAGACTCCTCTGAGATTTTTTCAAGATACCATTTTGATCTTGATATAGAGTCATTTAAACCGTTAGCTATTTTTAATATTTCAAAAATCCTTGTGATATTTGAGAGCTGTGTCTCCTCTTCCGTTAGGCTATTTTCTCCACAATATACCCAAAAAGGCTTTCCATATCTCTTTGCAAGAATTGATATTCCCTCAACAAGTTTTCCGGATAGAGTCTGAGAGTCTAACCTCCCCTCTCCGCTAATCACCAAGTCTGCTTTTGATATCATCTCCTCTGCATCTGTAAGTTCAGCAGCGACTCTCCACCCGGGTAAAAGTTCTGCTCTTAGAAAACTTCTTAGAGCAAACCCCACTCCTCCTGCAGCACCAGATCCGGGGAAATCTGAAAAATCGTACCCCACAAAAGATGATGAATCACACAAAAAGCTACTATTAAAACCCAAATGCCTCTCAACTGCCTCTGCAAAATTTCTCATACCAGATTCAAGCTGAATAAGGGCCAGCTCATCTGCACCCTTTTGTGGTGCATAAATATATGTAGCTCCCAAAGGTCCCACTAAAGGGTTATCCACATCACACGCCACGGAAATTTTAACCCTCTTTAACTCTCTTTTAACCGAAGAGTCCTCAATAGTATATATTTCGTGTAGCGCAGATCCCGACATATATTCGTCATCTCCTCCTCTAATTAAATTTCCGTTCCTATCTCTGAAAGAGAAGCCTAAGGCCTGTAGCATACCGGCTCCTCCGTCATTTGTAGCACTGCCTCCTATACCCAGTTTTATATGATTGACCCCCTCATTAACAGCAGCGGAT
This sequence comes from Bacteroidales bacterium, assembly GCA_028700975.1. Lineage (GTDB taxonomy): Bacteria > Bacteroidota > Bacteroidia > Bacteroidales > UBA932 > Bact-08. The sequence goes on from JAQVRQ010000043.1 coordinate 10,890, forward strand.
ATTAGTTGCCCTAGACCATAGGAGGTGGTTTCCATTGGATTATATTCATCCTTTTCAAGAAGACCAAGTCCGGAAGCCAAAGCCATCTCAATTACAGCAAAAGGCTCTTCCTCTGATAGAAGATAGTGGCTTTTCAAACTTCTACCAAGGGGGTCAACAACATTAACCTCTTTCCTCTTAAAGAAACCACTTCTACCGGCAACGGATAAAAAACCCTCTCCCCCATCTGCAAGTGGTATTACAGAAACTTTAAGATCACTTGGTAAATTTAATTTAATAGCACCAAGTCTTAATCCGTGAGCAATTGATAATGAAGCCTCTGAGGCAGATAAACTCCCTTTGAATTTATCGGTTGCAATTACTATGTTAAAGAGTGGATTCACCAGAGATATATGTATAAGAGAGCTATAAATATACAAATAAAAAATTATCTTTGTCTAGAGACTTAAAAACAAACAAATAGATAACACTTAAATGAAAAAAATTACGCTAATCCTTATTGGCGCCCTACTTTTTTCGGTGGCGCCCCTAAGAGCAGACGAAGGGATGTGGCTTCTCCCTCTAATTGAAAAGCTAAACAACAAAAAACTTGCAGAGCTGGGATTTAAAATTTCAGCAAAGGATATTTATGACATTAACAAGTCAAGCCTAAAAGATGCAATAGTGCATTTTGGTGGAGGATGTACAGGAGAGATTATCTCCGGAGAAGGATTGCTTCTCACAAATCACCACTGTGGTTATGGTGTTATTCAGCGTCTTAGCACTGTTGAAAATGACTACCTGCAAAATGGATTTTGGGCAATGAACAGGGAGCAGGAGTTACCTGCACCCGGCCTTACTGTTACATTTCTGGAGTCGTTTACAGATGTAACCGATGAGGTTGTGAAAGCTACAGCTGCTGTTGAAAACACTCCTGAATTCTCAAAGGCTCTTCAGAATGTTTCTGAGGATATTGTAAAGAGAGCTGTGGGAGACAACAAATATATTCGTGGAAGAGTATCTACATTTTATGGCGGAAATGCATACTATCTTGTTATTACAAAAACTTACACAGATATCAGATTTGTTGGCGCTCCACCTTCATCAATTGGCAAATATGGTGCAGATACAGACAACTGGATGTGGCCACGTCATACAGGTGACTTCTCAATGTTCCGCGTTTATGCAGACAAGGATAATAATCCGGCACCCTATTCAGCAGAAAATAGACCATATATCCCTAAAAAGCACCTTACAATCTCCCTTAAAGGAGTTAAGCAGGGAGACCCTGCAATGATTATTGGCTATCCCGGAAGGACAAACCGTTTTATGACCTCAACAGAGGTTAAAGAGACTAGCGATATTACAAACTCTATTGTGATTTACGTAAGGGGAGTGCGCCAGGAGGTTCTTATGGCAGATATGGAGGCAGATCCAAAGATTCGTCTTCAATATTCAAGTAAATATGCAGGCTCTTCAAACTACTGGAAGAAGGCTATGGGTATGAATGAGACATTTAAGAAACTTAAGGTTCAGGAGCGTCGTGCAGAAGAGGAGGTAAAATTCCAGGAGTGGGTTAATGCAAACGCAGCCCGTAAGGCTAAATACGGAACAGCTCTTGATGAAATAAGAGGCGCTGTTTCAAACAGGGCAGAGGCTCTCTATCTATCGGCATATCTAAGAGAGGCCCTTGGATCAATTGAGCTTTTCTCTGTTGCAAATGGATTTGCCCAATACTCAAAATTAGTTGAAGAGGGCAAAACAGAAGATGCTGAGAGAACTCTTGCTTTCGCTAAAAGAAGATTATCTGCATTTTATAAAGACTATTCTGCACCAACCGACAGAAAGGTTGCCAAAGCATTGGTAAAAGTATTCAGAGACAAAGTAAAGGCAGAAAGCAGACCTGCATTTTATAATACAATTGACGAGAAATTTGGTGGTAACATTGATGCATTCATTGATAATTTATACGATAACTCCGTTTTCACAAGTGAAGAGAAATTCACAAAGGCTCTTGAGAATATTGAAACCCTCACAAAAGACCCTATAGTTGAGGTAGTAAGTACAATAGTTCCTGTTCAGGCAAAAGCATCAGAGGTTCTTGCAAAAGAGAACCCTGTTCTTGCAAAGGGACAAAAGGCATATATCGCAGGTCAACTTGAAATGAAGCAGGGCCAGGCAATGTATCCGGATGCAAACTCAACAATGAGAATGACATATGGACAAGTCCTTAACTACTCTCCAAAAGATGCTGTTATTTATGAGCACATCTCTACTCTTAAAGGTGTTATGGAGAAAGAGGATCCAAATAACTGGGAATTTGTGGTTCCGGAGAAGTTGAAAGAGTTATATAAAAATAAAGATTATGGTCAGTATGCAATGGAAGACGGCAGAATGCCTGTGGGATTCCTTAGCACAAATGATATAACAGGTGGTAACTCCGGAAGCCCTGTTCTAAACGGCAAAGG
>JAQVRQ010000115.1 GCA_028700975.1 Bacteroidales bacterium
TAAATATTCCGGCAATCCTCACCTCTCTTGCATCAAAAGTACCATTCACATCCCTCCACCTCACAATCATCACATCCCCCTCCTTCAGTTTTGCCGATTTTGCAGTTCTGTCACCCACTATCACCGGGATAGCCGCCCCATCTGCCTCACGAGCAGAGTCGAGCGCCGCAGTAGGAAGAGACAAGCTCTTTTGTGCCGGGTCAATCCCCTTAAGAAGAACATTCACCATCCGTCCGTTTGGGTAGGCCGATGCCTGCACAGCCAGAATAGCTACAGCCTCTCCTCTCTCTATCTCCTCCCTAAGGAGCTCCCCGAGCGGAGCGTGAGCATCCACTAGCGACAGAGGATCAAATTGATCGTAAAGAGCGTGATCTATCCTTCCGCACCCAGTTTCCCAAGCCTTTGTATCTCTTTTGGCCTGCAGATTCCAACCATCCAGCAAACCATTATAAAATACAATGACAACAAAGGCAATTGAGAGAACCGTAACATTAAGCCAGGTCCTCTTTCCGGAACCAAGAAGGTTCCTAAAGGCCAGTTTGATTGATAACCATTCCATCTTCCAAATGTATTATTCTGTCCAGATACTGCATCACCTTCTCGTCGTGAGTAGAGAAAATAAATGTTGTTCCAAGCTCCTTATTTAGGCTCTTCATTGTCTGAACAATATGATGTGAGTTTTTTGAATCCAGATTTGCAGATGGTTCATCTGCCAGTACAAGCTGAGGCCTCTTTACCATAGCCCTAGCAATAGCCACTCTCTGACACTCCCCTCCGGAGAGAGCAGAGGGTTTTGAGTTCACCTTATCAGTAAGTCCCACCCATTCAAGCGCCTCCATAACAGCCCTCTTCCGTTCTGAAGCACCTCTTTTCTGGAGTAGAAGAGCAAACTCCACATTGTCATAGACAGTGTAAACCGGAAGCAGATTGTATGTCTGAAAAATAAAACCAATCCCCATATTTCTAAGAAGAGCAGCCTCCTTGTGAGAAAGGGTGTTTATCCTCTTCCCCAGCACATCGGCAGTACCCTCAGATGGCGAATCCAGTGACCCTATTATATTAAGCAAAGTAGTCTTGCCGGAACCACTCGGCCCAACAAGTCCTGCAAACTCTCCCTTTCCAAAGGAGAGATTGATGTTATTTAGCGCGGTAAACTCAGTTTTCCCCGCCGGAAATCTTTTGTAAACTCCTTCAAGCTTAACAATTTGTTCAGTTTCCATACTATTTTGTTTGATGATTAATTACCAACATAAGTTGAATTCCCTTACCGGAAAGAGATAAATTACCACTACTCATTCCAGGGATAAGTGCCCCGTTTGGATTTGCAAAAGCCATCACATAGAGATCCCCAAACGAGAGAGAGTGTTTCCATCTAAGAAAATTAAAGAGACCCCCGCTCCTCCACTCATAGTACATCATCCAGTTAAGGGAGTTATTCATATTAATTGGATAATTGATATTAAGTGCAGTAATATTGAACTTTTCAATATACATATGTTCAACTACAGCACCCAGCCCATTCCCCAATCCGAATGTATAGTCCGCCCCCACAGTCACCATTCTCTGATTTGAAAGCTCAGCAGGCACACCCCTTCTGTTAATCCACACCGCCTCCAGCCAAAAGCCTATCTCATAATCAAACCTCATATCCAGGCCGAATTTATTTTCGTAAAGGCTGTTGAGGCCTGTCGTTAAAAGGTCTGAATCAAATCCTAATACAGAGTCATATCCAAATGCAGAAAAATCGGTTTTGCGCCTGTGAAAAGAAAAAGCCATCTCACCCCTTCCCACCGGAATCTGCACCCTTCCGCCAAATTCAGGAGTAGCCCCATCAGAAGGGAGTATATCAAGTGCCCTCCTAACTCTATTTCCCAAAAGACCCCACACCCAGATGTTTGCATTATTATTAAAATAGTATCGGCCCATAGCACCCCAAACACCATCCGTCATTTGCAGAGGATCCCTAGGATCCATAGAATCAAACCACATAAGAGGCCTCAACATCATTGCCGAACCAAAATTTATCTTCTGAAGCCCCACCCTCAACTCCGCCCTGTCAGTAGAGACCCTGCCCCAACCACGATAAAGTTTTACCTTTCCATCCCATCTTGCGTCCCAACTCACATCCCGCCTGGAATCTCCACGAGAAGACCTGATTATCTCACCACTTCCATACATATTTCCCGACACCTCCGCATCAAACCTCAACCCTCCCCAAAAGTCGCTACCGGAATCTCCTCCCGGCTTACGCCAATTTATAGGCACCTCCAGATTAAGCTGCGGCAAATACCTCGCCCCAAACATCAAAGGCCAAACAGCCCCAGAAGAGTAACTCCCCCAGGAACTCAACTGCCCCCTATATCTCACCTCCACACCACGCTTAACACCCACGAACTTATTAGTATTAACCAACTGCTGAGCAAACGCAAAATTACCCCCCGCAAAAAACAGGACCAAGAAAAGTAGTACAGCCCACAGGCGTTTTTGCCTCAGGCGTTGCCACAGGCGTTTTTGCCTCAGAGGAAAAGTGTCAAACATCATATAATCAATATATTAGCCAAAGTCATCAATTTTTATAAAGCATTATTTATCAAGTGTTTGACACTTTTCCTCTGAGGCATTTGTGGCGCTGGTCACCTCTCTTCGTTCAGTGTTCTCGTCTCTTGGAGCAATGCCAAAGGTTATTAGATTTACCCATTCGACTATTACCTCCTGGGTGTTCGCATACAATGAGTTTAGTGCCGGATTTGTGACAATCTCGGCAATATCTTTACTCATCGCAAAAAGAATTTCCGGTTTAAAATCAGATCTAAAAACTCCTCTGGATTGTGCAGCTCTGAACTCCTCCATAACACTAACCCAAGCCTCGGTGCTTCGCTGAGCCATATAGAGCTGAATTTCTGAACCAATATCGGTATACAAATCCTCCACAAACTCTTTGCTTATATCGTTTGTCCCCTCCATTTTCAGAGCGATAAACCTGTGCATTTTGTTTGCAATAGTATCGTCATCCGTGAGAATTATTCTGAATTTCTCTATCCCTTCAGAAAGAACCTTATCCAGAACTCGTTTGGCTAAATCTGTTTTATTACCGAAATATCTATAAAAAGACATCTTGCTCACCCCAGCCTTTTTGCAGACATCCTCCACAGTTACCTTTTTGAACCCGAATTTCCAGAATAGTTCGTGTCCGACCTCAATTAAAAGATTTTCAATATCTTGCTTTATACCCTTCGCCATATAAACTTACTTTTA
>JAQVRQ010000116.1 GCA_028700975.1 Bacteroidales bacterium
CCGGTGATCCTCTCAGAGGAAACTGGGCCACAGGAATAGGTTTTTTGGACAAGGCCAGACTTGGAGATCAAAGCAATGGACCAGACTATATTGTTAACAGCAGAGCAAAGAATCATTACTATATGCTGCCTCTTCTGCTAGGATTTATAGGTCTCTTCTATCAGTTAGCAAAAGATAAGCAAAACTGGTGGGTTACAATGCTACTCTTTTTATTAACCGGAATTGCAATTGTTTTATATCTAAATCAACCTCCTTATCAGGCAAGAGAGAGAGATTATGCTTACGCAGGTTCGTTCTATGCTTTTTCTATTTGGATAGGCTTGGCTGTTATGGCAATAAACGATTTTGTAAAAAGGTGGGTGCCTGAGAAGGTTTCGGCCATAGCTGTCTCTGCAGCCTGTCTTATTGTTCCAATTCAGATGGCCTCTGAAAACTGGGATGATCACGATAGAAGCAACAGATATACCGCCAGAGACATTGCATATAACTACCTAAACAGTACAGAGGAGAATGCAATACTGGTAACTCACGGTGACAATGATACGTTCCCTCTGTGGTATATTCAGGAGGTTGAGGGTGTACGTACAGATGTACGTGTTGTGAACACCTCGCTTTTGGGAACGGATTGGTACATAGATCAAATGCAGTACAGAACGTATGAATCAGATCCGCTTCCTTTTTCAATACCTAAACACGAATATATCTATGGAACTAATGATGTAGTTCATATCGTTGACAGGCACAATAAACCCTATCCTCTTAAATTGGTTATTGACTTGATTTCAAAACCAGAGGCTAAGTTGTCAGATGATAAAGGAAAGCAATATAGTATCTTTGGTTCAAGAAAGCTTACAATTCCGGTAAACAGAGAGGCTGCAATAGCAAATGGCATTGTAGATGTCTCTGACTCTTCATCAATACTTGATACGATTGAGCTTAATATTTCTGAAAATAAGACTATTATCACTAAAGCAGAATTGATGATACTAGATCTTCTTGCTAATTACAACTGGGATAGACCAATTTATTTTGTAGCAATGGGTGGAGATCTTGAGATTGGAATAAGAGATTACCTTGAATGGACAGGGTTTGCATATAAGTTTGTGCCAATTAAGAATCAATCTACACTGGTAACTCCAGGAAGAGTATTGGCAGATAAAATGTACGATAAAGTAATGAATGTATATAGATGGGGTAATATGAACGACCCTTCTGTTAACATTGACTATCAGAATCTTCTTACATTTAATGCAGTTATGTCTGTAAGGAATATTTATACTCAAACAGCCAGGGCACTATTTAACGAAGGCAAAAGAGATAAGGCATTGCAAGTTCTTGATAAGATGCAAGAGGTTGTCTTGCACGAACAGTTTCCAATATCTTGTTCATTATTATCTTCTCTAAATGAGCAATCTGTAATGGATGCTATTGATATATATCTTCTTTCCGGAGAGAGAGAAAAGGCTGTTAAGCTTGCTACTCTTTTTGAGGATGAGAGTTTTAAAGCGATTGAGTTCTTTGGTCAAAGACTTGGTGGGTACTATCTATCAAAAACAGATATTGAGAGAAACCTCTCATATCTTATGTATTTGGCAGATATCCTGTCAAACCGAGGTGAGGTGGAGATGGCAAGCTCTATTGAAAAAAGGGTGGAGGAGAGTATAAATAAAATACAGATTCTTTAGCTAACTTAGCCAAGGAGCAGATTACATCCTCTTATTTCTGAATTATAAATGCGACCGGGAATTCTCCAGAGATTTCCGGTCTCATTTATTCCAATATCTTCCGTTTCAATGAAAGAACAAGAGTTTACGTTTGCAAGATCAATAATATTTAACCCACCTCTTTCATCTGTATCAGTAATTTTTAGCGGGTTTGAGAAGTCTCTAAGTAAAAACTTCATCCAGTGAGGAGTCTTAAAGAGTCCATTGCCATCTGAATATGCCTGCGAAAGAAGTTCAGCCATACCATATTCAGAGTGAACATTTGAAACGCCAAAAGAGGTTTTGATGAATGAGTGAATCTCCTCTCGGCTTAACTCCTCTCCTCTTCCCTTCATTCCACCAGTCTCCATAACAATTAGTTCCGGGAAATCAATTTTGTATCTCTTTGAGAAATCGACTAATGCAAAACTTACACCTAGGAGCAAACTCTTTTTACGCGAGAATTTTAATTTTGTAAGAATCTCAGCAAGATTTTCGTAGTTGTAGAGGTAGAATCCACTATGTTCGTTTTTACTCTCTTTAATAAGAGAGTCTGCCATATATACTAGTGAAGAGCCCTCTCTTTCAAGATAGGAGGGGAGAAGGGCAAGGATATTAAAATCTTTTGGTGAGCCGTAAAAAAGAGCAAATGCCCTGTTAAAACTGTGCTCGTATAGTGAGAGGTCTGCAACGGGGTGGCTTGATGGGGTCATCCCGGTTGTTGCGCTACTCGTGAAAATCTTCTGTGGGGGCTCCTGGGCTGAATAGACTGTAGTGTTTTTAAAAAGTTTTACAGGAAGAAAGGGAATATCCTCAATTTTAGTTACATTTTTGGTGTTAATACCCAGTAGCTCAATATATCTCCTGTAAGGTTCACAATTGGAGGATTGAAAATTAAAAACATCTAGTGCAAGTTGCTTAAAGATTGTTTCAGAATAGGAGTTTGGATTTGATGAGATAAACTCTTCTATCCTTATTTGTAAGTCATTTTTATTACCACTCATCTCTTTGTGTATTCCAATAGCTCTTCTACAAATTTTCTACCATTACTTAGTCTAGGAACCTTATTTTGTCCACCGAGCTTACCATTGTCTCTGAGCCAATTATAAAAAGTGCCGGAGGGAAGAGGTACAAGTGACAATCTTGTCATTGTGATACTATTGGCCCTTTTTGCTTCATAATCTGAATTAACTTTGCAGACCTCTTTATCAAGAGTCTCGGCAAATTCTTCAATATCAGAGGGTGCATCCTTAAATTCAATTAGCCATTGATGAGAGCCCTTTCCTTTACCCTCCATAAAGAGAGGGGCAACAGTAAAATTCTCAACGGAACAGTCTAATTCCTCACAAGCAGCCGTAAGAGCCTTCTCTGCATTACTAATCATAAGCTCCTCTCCAAAGGCATTTATAAAAAGTTGTGTTCTACCTGTGATTGTAATTTTATGAGGAAAAAGTGAAGTGAACATTACAGAATCTCCAATTAGGTATCTCCATAAGCCCCCGTTTGTTGTTATAACCATTGCGTAATTTACTCCAACTTTTACACTTTCAA
>JAQVRQ010000117.1 GCA_028700975.1 Bacteroidales bacterium
CCGGTGATCCTCTCAGAGGAAACTGGGCCACAGGAATAGGTTTTTTGGACAAGGCCAGACTTGGAGATCAAAGCAATGGACCAGACTATATTGTTAACAGCAGAGCAAAGAATCATTACTATATGCTCCCTCTTCTGCTAGGCTTTATTGGTCTCTTCTATCAGTTAGCAAAAGATAAGCAAAACTGGTGGGTTACAATGCTACTCTTTTTATTAACCGGAATTGCAATTGTTTTATACCTAAATCAACCTCCTTATCAGGCAAGAGAGAGAGATTATGCTTACGCAGGTTCGTTCTATGCTTTTTCTATTTGGATAGGCCTGGCTGTAATGGCAATAAACGATTTTGTAAAAAGGTGGGTACCTGAGAAGATTTCGGCCATAGCTGTATCTGCAGCCTGTCTTATTGTTCCAATTCAGATGGCATCTGAAAACTGGGATGATCACGACAGAAGTAACAGATATACCGCAAGAGACATTGCATATAACTACTTAAACAGCACAGAGAAGAATGCAATACTGGTAACTCACGGTGACAATGATACATTCCCTTTGTGGTATATTCAGGAGGTTGAGGGTGTACGTACAGATGTACGTGTTGTGAACACCTCGCTTTTGGGAACGGATTGGTACATAGATCAAATGCAGTACAGAACGTATGAATCAGATCCGCTTCCATTTTCAATACCAAAACACGAATATATCTATGGGGCTAATGATGTAGTGCATATCGTTGACAGGCATAATAAAACCTATCCTCTTAAATTGGTTATTGACTTGATTTCAAAACCAGAGGCTAAGTTGTCAGATGATAAAGGAAAGCAGTATAGTATCTTTGGTTCAAGAAAACTTACAATTCCGGTAAACAAAGAGGCTGCAATAGCAAATGGCATTGTAGATGTGTCTGACTCTTCATCAATACTTGACACAATTGAGCTTAATATTTCTGAAAATAAAACTATTATCACTAAAGCAGAATTGATGATACTAGATCTTCTTGCTAATTACAACTGGGATAGACCAATTTATTTTGTAGCAATGGGTGGAGATCTTGAGATTGGAATAAGAGATTACCTTGAATGGACAGGGTTTGCATATAAGTTTGTGCCAATTAAGAATCAATCTACACTGGTAACTCCAGGAAGAGTATTGGCAGATAAAATGTACGATAAAGTAATGAATGTATATAGATGGGGTAATATGAACGACCCTTCTGTTAACATTGACTATCAGAATCTTCTTACATTTAATGCAGTTATGTCTGTAAGGAATATTTATACTCAAACAGCCAGGGCACTATTTAACGAAGGCAAAAGAGATAAGGCATTGCAAGTTCTTGATAAGATGCAAGAGGTTGTCTTGCACGAACAGTTTCCAATATCTTGTTCATTATTATCTTCTCTAAATGAGCAATCTGTAATGGATGCTATTGATATATATCTTCTTTCCGGAGAGAGAGAAAAGGCTGTTAAGCTTGCTACTCTTTTTGAGGATGAGAGTTTTAAAGCGATTGAGTTCTTTGGTCAAAGACTTGGTGGGTACTATCTATCAAAAACAGATATTGAGAGAAACCTCTCATATCTTATGTATTTGGCAGATATCCTGTCAAACCGAGGTGAGGTGGAGATGGCAAGCTCTATTGAAAAAAGGGTGGAGGAGAGTATAAATAAAATACAGATTCTTTAGCTAACTTAGCCAAGGAGCAGATTACATCCTCTTATTTCTGAATTATAAATGCGACCGGGAATTCTCCAGAGATTTCCGGTCTCATTTATTCCAATATCTTCCGTTTCAATGAAAGAACAAGAGTTTACGTTTGCAAGATCAATAATATTTAACCCACCTCTTTCATCTGTATCAGTAATTTTTAGCGGGTTTGAGAAGTCTCTAAGTAAAAACTTCATCCAGTGAGGAGTCTTAAAGAGTCCATTGCCATCTGAATATGCCTGCGAAAGAAGTTCAGCCATACCATATTCAGAGTGAACATTTGAAACGCCAAAAGAGGTTTTGATGAATGAGTGAATCTCCTCTCGGCTTAACTCCTCTCCTCTTCCCTTCATTCCACCAGTCTCCATAACAATTAGTTCCGGGAAATCAATTTTGTATCTCTTTGAGAAATCGACTAATGCAAAACTTACACCTAGGAGCAAACTCTTTTTACGCGAGAATTTTAATTTTGTAAGAATCTCAGCAAGATTTTCGTAGTTGTAGAGGTAGAATCCACTATGTTCGTTTTCACTCTCTTTAATAAGAGAGTCTGCCATATATACTAGTGAAGAGCCCTCTCTTTCAAGATAGGAGGGGAGAAGGGCAAGGATGTTAAAATCTTTTGGAGAGCCGTAAAAAAGAGCAAATGCCCTGTTAAAACTGTGCTCGTATAGAGAGAGGTCTGCAACGGGGTGGCTTGATGGGGTCATCCCGGTTGTTGCGCTACTCGTGAAAATCTTCTGTGGGGGCTCCTGGGTTGAATAGACTGTAGTGTTTTTAAAAAGCTTAACAGGAAGAAAGGGAATCTGCTCAATTTTATTTACATTTTTTGGGTCAATGCCCAGCAGCTCCATATATCGCCTGTAAGGTTCGCAATTGGTGGATTGAAAATCAAAAACATCTAGTGCAAGTTGCTTAAAGGTTGCTTCAGAACAGGAGTTTGGATTTGATGCAATAAACTCTTCTATCCTTATTTGTAAATCAGTTTTATTACCCCTCATCTCTGTGAATATTCCAATATCTCTTCTACAAATTTTCTACCATTACTAAGCCTTGGGATCTTATTTTGTCCACCGAGTTTGCCATTGTCTCTGAGCCAATTATAAAAAGTGCCGGAGGGAAGAGATACAAGTGACAATCTTGTCATTGTTACGCTATTAGCCCTTTTAGCTTCGTAATCTGAATTAACTTTGCAGACCTCTTTGTCAAGAGTCTCGGCAAATTCTTCAATATCAGAGGGTGCATCCTTAAATTCAATAAGCCATTGATGAGATCCCTTTCCTTTACCCTCCATAAAGAGGGGAGCAACAGTAAAATTCTCAACGGAACAATCAAACTTCTCACAAGTAGCCGTAAGGGCCTTCTCTGCATTACTAATCATAAGCTCCTCTCCAAAGGCGTTTATAAAAAGTTGTGTTCTGCCTGTGATTGTAATTTTATGAGGAAAAAGTGAAGTGAACATTACAGAATCTCCAATTAGGTATCTCCATAAGCCCCCGTTTGTTGTTATAACCATTGCGTAATTTACTCCAACTTTTACACTTTCAA
>JAQVRQ010000044.1 GCA_028700975.1 Bacteroidales bacterium
ACCTCTTTTAAGGATGGGGTTTTGATACCTGCAATTTTAACAGTTTCAAGTACTACGTCCTTAACAGAGATTAATCCGGGCTCAAATTCGTTCCATAGCCCGGCCAGATAGTCATAAGATTTCAGTGAAGAGGCCAATTGATCCAACAACTCGTCAGAGCGATACTTCGCTCTCTTAACCTCCATTCTAAGAGCAGACTCCTTGTTCTTAAGAGTGGGCAGTGCGTTTGTACGCACCTTGAGCTGCTTGTTAAGGTCATTAAGAGAGGTTTTGTTGAATTGGAATTTTATAGCCATAATTGAAATCTATGCGGTTTTCCAGTATTTATTAAGTATCTCCTCTTTGATGCTAAGCTCCTCTCTTGTGAAGTACTTAGAAAAGAGTTCCCAAGCAGTGTCGAGCATCTGAGTAGTGTTAATATTAACATCAATTGCAAGTAGTCTACTAGAATATGCCTTAGCATAATCTAGACATCTCATATCATAGTCACTTAGATCAAAACCATTCTCAAGCTTTGTTTTAGCATTTGCGGCGTCTGCATAGAGTCGCACAGCTGCATTCATTACGTGGTTGTGATCCTCTCTTGTCTTTTTGCCTATCACAAGTTGTTTAAGCCTAGAAAGAGACCTAAATGGATCTACGATGACCTTTCCGGTATCAGAATCTGCTCTAAGGAATAGCTGACCCTCTGTAATGTATCCTGTATTGTCCGGAATAGCGTGAGTAATATCACCTCCGCTTAATGTTGTAACTGCAATAATTGTAATTGATCCACCATCTGGCAACTGAACTGCCTTTTCGTAAATTTTTGCAAGGTCAGAATAGAGAGATCCCGGCATTGAGTCTTTAGAAGGAATCTGGTCCATACGATTACTTACGATACTAAGAGCATCTGCGTAAAGGGTCATATCTGTAAGAAGAACCAGAACCTTTTCGTTTTTGTCAACAGCAAAATATTCGGCAGCAGCAAGCGCCATATCGGGAATAAGAAGTCTCTCAACTGGAGGCTGCTCTGTTGTGTTTACAAAGCTGATAATTTTGCTAAGCGCTCCGGCGTTCTCAAACATCTGCTTGAAATAGAGGTAATCGTCGTTTGTCAAACCCATACCTCCAAGAATAATCTTGTCAACATCTGCTCTTAGGGCTACTTGTGCCATAACCTGATTGTAGGGCTGGTCAGGGTCCGCAAAAAATGGAATTTTTTGCCCGGATACAAGAGTGTTATTAAGGTCAATTCCTGCTATACCTGTTGGTATAAGTTCAGATGGTTGCTTTCTTCTGAAAGGGTTTACTGATGGCCCTCCAATATATCTTTTTTCACCCTCTACCGGAGGTCTGTTATCGATAGGCAAGCCATAAGAGTTAAAGAAACGTCCGGCAAGCTCTTCGCTTACATTCAGAGTAGGGGGCTCTCCAAAGAATACCACCTCTGCGTTTGTCGCAATACCATCTGTTCCTTCAAATACCTGAAGTGTAACCAAATCATCTTTAATCTTAACAACCTGTGCCAGCCTGCCGGCAACGGTTGCAAGCTCCTCATTTGCCACTCCTGAGGATCTGAGAGATATGGTGGCTTTTGTAATAGCCTCCACTCGTGTGTATATCTTTTGAAATGCTTTAGTTGCCATTGTCAATCTCCTTTTTAAGTTGTTCAAGATAATTGTTGAACTCTTTGCTCTGATATTCAGAGTAGTTCATTTGACGCATTATGTTAATCAGCTTTTTATAGTAGTCTGCACACTCTTCAAAATTGTCAAATTCTCTCTCTCTGTCGCAGATATCCATAACAAGATTGTACATAAACTTTTGTCTTTCAAGAGGTGTTGACTGGTCAATTTTGTCAAATGCATCCTGCTGAAGTATAATAAAGTCTAATAATTCAGATTTCCAGTACCTTGTATGGTATTCAATTGGAACTCCGTCGTCACCAAGAATATTAATTTGGTCGTAGGCCTCTTTTCCTCTTAGGGCGATGTTCTTGCCTTTTAAAACTTTATCTACCCAGTCATCACTGAACCTTTTCTTTAGATCTTCAATGATTTCGGGATATTCAAGATATTTTGAATAAGAGTCAATAGGATCTACTGCAGGGTATCTTTTTTTATCCGCCCTGTTCTGAGCAAGAGCATAAAAACATCTTGCGGCCTTTTTTGTAGATTCAGTAACAGGTTCTTTTAGGTTACCACCTGCAGGGGAGACTGTTCCAATAAATGTAACAGATCCTGTCTTATCATTATATAGATTTACAATACCTGCACGTGCGTAAAAGCTTGAGATAATTGCCGGGAGGTCCATAGGGAATGCATCTGCACCGGGAAGCTCCTCCATTCTGTTTGACATCTCTCTGAGAGCCTGTGCCCATCTTGAAGTTGAATCTGCCAGGAGGAGTACTTTTAGTCCCATTGCTCTGTAGTATTCTCCAATTGTCATTGCTGTATATACAGAGGCTTCCCTTGCTGCTACAGGCATATTGGAGGTGTTACAAATAATTGTTGTACGTTCCATTAGTTTTCTTCCTGTTCTTGGGTCAATTAGTTCAGGAAATTCTGTGAAAATCTCCACAACTTCATTGGCTCTCTCTCCGCAGGCCGCCATAATGATAACATCTGCCTCGGCCTGTTTTGATATGGCGTGCTGCAGTACTGTTTTTCCGCAACCAAATGGTCCTGGAATGAATCCGGTTCCCCCCTCTGCCATTGGGTTAAAAGTGTCTATTGTGCGGACGCCGGTCTCCATAATTCTAAATGGCCTGGGCTTATCTTTATATGCAGTAATTGCAACCTTTACAGGCCACTTTTGCATCATAGTAATATTATGCTCCTCACCATTCTCATCAATAACAACAGCAATAACATCATTTACTTTATAATTACCTGCTGATACAATCGATTTTACTTTATAGTTCTCTTTCATAGTAAAGGGAACCATAATTTTGTGGGGAAGCCATCCCTCTTTTACCTCTCCAAGCCAAGTGGCTGCTGTTACGGCATCACCCTCTTTTGCCTCAGGGGTAAACTCCCACTCCTTATCAAGGTCTAGTGGATTTGTGTACTCTCCTCTTGTCAAGAAAACACCTTTCATTGTCTCAAGGTTGTTCTGAAGTCCGTCGTAGTTGCTTGAGAGAATCCCTGGACCTAGTGTTACCTCTAACATATGGCCATTAAATTCTGCCGTATCACCAACTTTCATACCCCGTGTGCTTTCATACACCTGAACAAAGGCATTTTTACCATTGACTTTAATCACCTCTGACATAAGCTTTGTTCCCGCCAGGTCAATAAAGCAGATTTCATTCTGGGAAACGGGACCGTCAACCTCTATGGTTACAAGGTTGGAGATGATCCCTTTTACTGTTCCTCTGGTTTTCATATCTTGTAATATATTATTTTCTCTTATTCCTCTTTATCATTATTCTTATATGTTTCTCTAACCTCGTCTACCAGTTTTTTGAAAAGCTCTGCCCCTAACTTTTTATCTAGGGCATCCCATCTCTTGGTAAGCAATAGTCTTGTAACAAATCCCAAGATCCAGTCAATATCAAAATAATTAAATACTGTTATCTGATTTGATTTATTCCACCTCATCAGATCAAGGCCTTGTTCTTTCTCAAGAATATTAGAGTTTGACAATAGACTAAGCAGTTTAGATGACTCTTCAAAAAATTCAGAGGCTCCAAAGTCAGCAGCTCTACTTGTCTTAATAGTATTAACCAGGTTATTGTCACCTATAAGAAATTGAATAGCATCCATACCGCTCTGCTTTGCAATATAAGCAGCCTGGATATTACGCATATTCAGGTCAAATCTGAAGAATTCGTTCAGGAACCTGTTACGGGTCTTAAACACCTCCCTGTAAAAATGAGATGACAGGTTCTCCCCCTTTAGTCCGAAAAGTAGCCAGTCAAGATACTTCATCTCTTTAGGATGGATATTCTCTTTAATGTGATCAAGAAGAATATCTATATTGTGGCTGCTTTTTTCAAAATCGGGGAAAAGTTCCGGGAGGCCCGCAATGAGATATGGATAGTTATTCATTACTATTCGTTGAATAAAAACTCACGAGTTTTTGGTTTGAGATACTCACTGAACAGGAGTTGCAGATCTTTATCTGTAAAACTTATGTGATAACCCTCTTTTGCAGGGCCTATCTTGAATCCGTTCTGAAGTTTATTGTCAAATCGTATCTCTACACCCTCTTGCATCTGTTTAGTTGCTTCGCTTTTAAAGAAAGATTCCAGCTCTGCTCTTTTATTTTCAGGGAGAAGGAGAGAGAGGGAGACCATATCGTTTCCTTTTGGATTAAAGGCTGATATTGCTGACATTACTAAATCTTTCAAAAAAGATGAGCTCTCTGATACTCCTGAAACAGGCTTGTTGATGGAATTGGAAATTAAGGTGTTCTCGATCTGATTTTTGAGTGAAGTAACAGTTTGTCTGAAGGCCATTTTAATTTCGGTCTCCATTTTCTGTTTAACATCTTGTGCTTCTTTTTTTGCACTTGATATTATCTTCTCAGATTCGGCCCTTGCATCTGCAAGAATAGTGGCAGCCTCTTTTTTTGCTTTTGCCACCATTTCATCGGCTTCCTGTTTACCCTTTGACAGACCCTCTTTGTACAATTTGTCTGTTAGCTCTTGCAACTTGTTTTGCATACCTTTTAAATTAATGTGAATTTACAAATTTACAAAAAAAAAATTACCAACTGACTTCAAGATGTCTTGTTTCTAACAATATTTGATGTCAAATATCCATTCTATTTGTAATAAAAAAAGTGAGCACCATAAATAGGGGTGCTCACTTTTTTTTATATTGGTTAACTGCTTACGACAAGAATCCTAAAAGGATACCGGCTGCAACGGCACTTCCAATAACACCAGCAACGTTTGGACCCATTGCGTGCATAAGGAGGAAGTTTGATTTATCGTATTCAAGTCCAACATTGTTTGAAACCCTTGCTGAATCCGGAACGGCAGATACACCTGCATTACCTACAAGAGGATTTATTTTATTACCCTCTTTTAGGAAGAGGTTGAATAATTTCACAAAAAGAACTCCTGTTGCTGTCGCAATTACAAAAGAAGTTGCTCCTAAAATGAAAATGTATACAGATTTCCATTGTAAAAATTTGTCTGCCTGGGTTGAACATCCAACAGTTACTCCAATCAATATTGTAATAACATCAATTAGCGGTCCGCGGGCAGTCTCTGCAAGCCTTCTTGTAACGCCACTCTCCTTAAGCAGGTTGCCAAAGAAGAGCATACCTAATAACGGAAGGCCGGAAGGGACAATAAAAGCTGTCATTAAAAAGCCGATGATAGGAAATAACTTCTTCTCTGTTTGAGATACTGCTCTTGGAGGCTTCATCTTGATGAGTCTCTCTTTGTTTGAAGTGAGTAGTCTCATTACAGGAGGCTGTATTACAGGTACAAGAGCCATATAAGAGTATGCAGAAACTGCAATTGCTCCCATAAGGTCCGGTGCAAGTCTTGATGAGAGGAAGATAGCAGTTGGGCCATCTGCACCACCAATTATACCTATAGCTCCGGCCTCTGAAGGAGAGAACCCAAACATTAGGGCAATTGCATAAGCTCCAAATATTCCAAACTGAGCAGCCGCTCCAATGAGGAGTAATTTAGGGTTTGATATTAGTGCCGAGAAGTCGGTCATAGCTCCTATACCCATAAAGATAAGTGGGGGATACCACCCTTGCTGTACTCCCTGATACAAGATATTCAGAACAGAGCCCTCTTCGTATACACCAACATTAAGACCTGGAAATAGAGGTATATTACCTATTATTATACCAAATCCTATTGGCACCAGGAGCAACGGCTCCCAATCCTTCTTTATTGCGAGATAAATAAACACAAGCCCTATTGCAATCATAAGGATGTGTCCCCATGTTGCATTGGCAAATCCTGTGTATTGCAGGAATTGTGTCAGGTTATCTCCTAATTGAGAAAATAATCCTAGGTTCTCCATTTTATCCAATGATTATTAGTGGTGCACCCTCGAGTACCGAGTCGCCCTTGTTTGCTTTTATTGAAATTATCTTGCCGTCTGCACTTGCTTCAATGACATTTTCCATTTTCATTGCCTCGAGTACCATAAGCTTTTGACCTCTTTTTACATCGTCGCCCTCTTTTACAACAACCTCAAGTATAACCCCTGGAAGAGGAGAAGTTACTGCAGTTTCAGAGCCTGATGCTGCTGGTTTTGTAACGTTAGCAGGAGCAGGCGCCGGTTTGTTCGGTTTTGCGACAACTTGCTTTTTGGCAGGACGATCTATCTCAACCTTAAATGGGATTCCGTTAACCTCAACATCGGCGATTGTATCGTCTATGTCGTTAATTGTAACGGCATAATCGTTACCATTGATTTTAAGTTTATATTCTTTCATAATTGTATTGACTTAATCTGGTTATTTTTTACAAGGTGTTTCGCGAAGTGTGTAAATCTTAGAACTCCAAGGTGAGTAGTTCTTGGTCACTTTTGCTATTGTAAGAATTGTGTTTTCAATATCGTGAGATTCATCATCCATTGTGTATAGATGCATTGCAGCTGCTATCGCAGCGTAAATCTCAGCAGATGTATCCTCTTCTGCTTTAGCAGCTTTCTTGCCGTGGCTCTTCTCTGCTCTTTCCATATTCTTTCTAACATTGTATTTGCCAATATTTTTAAATACAACATATAGAAGAATAAGGGAGAGAAACACAACAGACATTGCAGTCATAGCCATAATAACTCCATAAGGGTCAATTCTTTTGAATACTGCAGATGCAGACTCTTTATTTGCCCCTGAATTGTTTGTGCTAGGAGATGTTCTGCTCATTATCTGCCACCCTTCACTTCCATCTTTTGAACCAATTCCGTCTTCAAACCTTCCGTAGGAGACATTTGTGTCTAAATCCTTTTTAATTTGAATTTTGTCAATTATGGTTCTTCCGTCTGATGCTACCAAAAGTATTTCATCTGACTCTTCAATTTTAAAATTTAGATGAAACGTACCTCTGTGTGGTTGGTTATCTGCCCAGAAAAGTATATGCTGTCTCGGCTTGATTTTAGTCAGCACATCTCCTTTTGGGATAATGTATTTTGTGAGGTTGTTTGGGTCATTTGTAAGGTAGCATCCGCCAATATTGACAGTACCATAGGATGTGTTGAATAGTTCAACCCATCCGCTTTTGTGTCCGAAGTCATCAACAAAATCGTCTGTATTGTATACAAGATATTCATTGATACACATATCGGACTGGCTCTGTCCATTCAGCTGGATGCCGGCTAACATAAGCCCAGACAACAGAAATATCTTTAATAATCTTTTCATATTGTTCCGGATTATGATTTTTATAGTGGAAGGTTATCGTGCTTTTTAGGCGGATTTGTAACCTTCTTTGTAGCTAATTGCTGCAGTGATCTGATAATCCTGAAACGTGTGTTTCTAGGTTCAATTACATCATCGATGTATCCAAAACGAGCTGCGTTGTATGGATTTGCAAATGCATCCCTGTACTCTTTCTCTTTCTCGGTAGCCAAAGCAGCCGGATTTTCAGATGCTGCTACCTCTTTTCCGTAGAGTACTTCAATTGCGCCTGAAGGTCCCATAACCGCAATCTCAGCTGTTGGCCAAGCGTAGTTGATGTCACCGCGAAGGTGCTTACTTGACATCACACAATATGCTCCACCATAAGATTTTCTCAGAGTAATTGTAACCTTAGGTACAGTAGCCTCACCATATGCAAAGAGAAGTTTTGCTCCGTGAAGTATTATACCACCATACTCTTGTTGAGTTCCAGGTAGGAATCCCGGTACATCTACAAGTGTAACAATAGGGATATTGAATGCATCGCAAAAACGAACAAATCTGGCAGCCTTTCTGGAGGCATTATTGTCTAGAACACCTGCCAAAACTTTAGGCTGATTAGCTACAATACCAACTGAAGTGCCGTTAAATCTGGCAAATCCAACTATAATATTGGTAGCATAATCCTTATGAACTTCAAGGAATTTGCCATCATCAACAATAGCTCCAATAACTTCATACATATCGTATGGCTTGTTAGGACTATCCGGAATAATCTCGTTCAGTGACTCCTCAAGTCTGTCGATAGGATCGTTAGTATGAACTATCGGAGCCTCTTCTAGATTGTTTTGAGGAAGGAAACTAATGAGTTCACGAATAATCCTAATACCATCTTCTTCAGAATCAACTGCAAAGTGAGCTACGCCACTCTTTGTTGCGTGAACTGAAGCACCACCAAGTTGCTCTTGAGTAACATCTTCACCCGTTACGGTCTTTACAACTTTAGGACCTGTGAGGAACATATAACTTGTGCCTCTTGTCATAATGTTAAAGTCTGTCAGTGCAGGAGAGTATACAGCACCACCTGCGCATGGGCCAAATATTGCTGATATTTGCGGAATAACTCCTGATGCCAAAATATTCCTTTGGAAAATCTCGGCATATCCTGCAAGAGCATTAACACCCTCCTGGATCCTTGCTCCACCAGAGTCATTAACGCCAATTACCGGTGCTCCCATTTTCATTGCCTGGTCCATAATCTTGCAAATCTTCATTGCGAAACTCTCAGAAAGTGAGCCTCCGAATACAGTGAAATCTTGTGCAAAGACATATACCAGTCTTCCCTCAATTGTACCATAGCCTGTTACTACTCCGTCGCCAAGGAATCTCTCCTTTTCCATACCAAAGTTTGTGCAGCGGTGTGTGACAAACATGTCAAACTCCTCAAAGCTTCCATCATCCAATAGCATAGAGATTCTCTCCCTTGCTGTGAATTTACCCTTCTGGTGCTGAGAGTCAATTCTTTTCTGACCTCCTCCCAGACGCGCCTTTTCACGAAGCTGAATTAGCGCCTTAACCTGTTCAAGTTGCTGGCTCATTTGTATAATCTATTTGATATTAATTATTAGCAGTTAACTTATTAGGATCTTCACACAGCTCAGTAAGAACTCCTACTGTAGATTTTGGATGGAGGAATGCAATATTAAGACCTTCAGCTCCGTTGCGAGGAGTTTTGTCAATTAGTTGAACACCCTTCTCTGCAAGCTCCTCAAGTGATTTCTGAACTCCATCTTCTGTTGAAAATGCGATATGATGAATACCTTCCCCTTTCTTCTCTATGAACTTACCTATTGGCCCTTCCGGGTCTGTGCTTTCCAGAAGTTCAATCTTAGTCTGGCCTATTTTGAAAAATGCAGTTTTTACTTTTTGATCGGCTACCTCTTCAACGGCGTAGCATTTAAGACCGAGCATCTCTTCGTAAAATGGAATGGCTGATTCTAATGACTTTACAGCAATACCGATGTGCTCAATATGCGACAGTTTCATAACGAATTATAATTAGTTGATTGAAATTTATAAGTAAATATCCGGCAAAGGTATGCATTAATAAGAGTTTTAACAAAAAAAAAGCAGCCATTTTTGGCTACTTTTTTATATGTTAAAAAGCTCTCTATCTAGCTTGCCATCGTATGATACACATTTTGTACATCATCGTCATTTTCAAATCTTTCTATTAGTTTTTCAAGCTCTACTTTTTGATCATCTGGTAAGATTTTCATATCAACAGTAGGTATTCTTTCAAAAGATCCGGAGATCATATCGTAACCCCTCTCTTCAATGAATTTCTGAATTGTTCCATATGATTCAAAAGCTCCGTAAATAACTATGCAATCTTCATCAGGAAAAACCTCTTCTGCGCCGTAATCTATTAGTTCAAGTTCTAGCTCTTCGAGGTCAATATCATTAGCTTTTAATTTGAAAACACACTTGCGTTCAAACATAAACTCTACACTCCCGGAAGTTCCAAGTGAACCCCCAAATTTGTTGAAGTAACTTCTAATATTAGCTACGGTGCGAGTTGTATTGTCTGTTGCAGTTTCAACTAGGAAAGCAATGCCGTGAGGTCCATACCCTTCGTAAACAACCTCTTTGTAATCTGAATGATCTTTTTCAATTGCTCTTTTGATTGCCCTCTCTATGTTGTCCTTGGGCATATTTTCACTTCGTGCGTTTGAAATGAGAGCTCTTAGCCTTGGGTTATTATCCGGGTCTGTTCCACCTGACTTGGCTGCCATTGTAATCTCTTTGGCGAGGCGGGTAAATACCCTTGCCATATTCCCCCATCTTTTGAACTTTCTCTCTTTGCGGAATTCAAACGCTCTACCCATAACTGATCTTTTTTGTTCTTTCCGGACTTATTGATTAAGTCTGGAGATATATTTGTCAATATCATATCCCTCAACGCTCTGAGGATATTTCTCTTTAATTTTAGTGTAAGTCTCTATAGCCTTTTTATTATCTCCCATCTCTTCGTAAATAATACCGGCTTTGAGCAGATAGCCTGCAGCAAATGAGTTGTCTGCATAATCAGCTGCCTTCAGATAGTTTGATAGGGCCTCTTTGTAATTTTCAAGGCCTGCATATGCATCACCAATATTGCTGATAGATCTGGCTTTTAATACGGCATCGTCTCCGTTATATTTCTTTAGGTAAGAAATAGCATTGTCATAATTACCAAGGTGGAGCTCTGATATTCCTGCATAAAGGTATACAGACTCTCCGGCTTTGTTTCCATACTCTTCGATAATTTGTACAAATCCAAGTGAATTGCCATCACCATTAAGAGCTAAGGCAAAGGAGTCTGAACGGAAATGTTGTTCAGCCATAAATGTTTGAGCAAGAGCCTCATTTATTAAAGGTTTGCGATATAGGTGCTGATAAGCAAAGCCTATTGCGGCAATTGCAATGATTGCTATTGCAGCGTACAACAAGGTTTTTTTGTACTTTTCAATAAATTGTTCCGTAGTATTCAGCGCCTGTTCAACAGATTGTTCAGGATCCTGGTGTTGGTTTTTCTTTGACATCTCTAATTTTTTTAGCAGGGTGCAAATTTACAATATTTTGTCTAATCTCAAATATTTAATAGATAAAAAAGTAGTAACTTTGTATGAGAAACGTGAATTAATGTATCTAAGCAGAATTTCCCTCACAAATTTCAAGAACTTTAAAGAGATTTCAATTGGTTTCTCTCCAAAACTTAATTGCATAACCGGGATGAACGGAGCAGGAAAAACAAATCTTCTTGACTCCATCTACTATTTGTCAATGACCAAAAGCTATCTCTCTAATCAGGATCAATTTACCATTTCGCATAATGAACAAGTGGCTTATATATCCGGGGAGTATAAAAGAGAAGATAATTCTTCTGAACAGATAGCACTCTCAATTTCAAGATTAGGAGAGAAACAGATTAAAAGAAATGGGAAGGGGTATAAAAGGTTGTCTGATCATATTGGGATTATTCCTATAGTTATGGTCTCTCCTTACGACACTTGTCTTATAAATGAATCTGGTGAAGAGAGACGAAAATTTCTTAATGCAATTATCTCCCAACTTGACAGAGAATACCTGCGACGTGTCCAAAATTATAACCAACTTCTAGCACAAAGGAACAGGCTTTTAAAAATGGCCTCTATTAACACTTTGCTTCTAGAAGCCATTTCTGAAAAGATGCAGGAGAATGCAATTTATATCTTTAATAAACGTAGTGAATTTGTCAAGGATTTTGTTCCACACGTTCTTAGATATTATAAGGATATATCAGGAGGAAAAGAGACTGTAACTATAGAGTACAGGTCTGATCTTGAGAGAGGTGAGTTAACTGATATTTTGCGAGAAGCATTCAGTAAAGAGTCTCATCTAGGCTATACAACTGCCGGGATTCACAGAGATGAGCTCCTCTTTAAAATGGATGGTGAGCAGATTAGAAAGGTTGGATCTCAAGGCCAGCAGAAGTCGTTTTTAATATCTTTGAAATTGGCTCAATATTCACTATTCAGGGAGATAAGTAATCTCAACCCGCTTCTGTTACTTGATGATGTTTTTGATAAACTGGATATGACCAGAGTTGAATATCTTCTAAATTTGGTCTCATCAGATGGGTTTGGACAGATATTTATAACAGACAGCAATAAGGTGAGGATTGAGGGAGTCTTATCTGAAATTGGAAATAATTCAACATCTATTGAAATTGAGGGAGGGGTCGTGTTGTGAAAAGAAAAGATTTTATTAAAATAGGTGATCTTATTCCGGATTATATCCGTACAATGGGTATAGCAAAAGGGCTGGTAGGCAACTCGGTGTGTACAGCATTTGACCAAGTACTTGATAGCCGATATAGTAAATATGTGATTAGTAGAGAGTACAATAACGGCAAACTCTACTGTACTATGAGCTCCTCAGTTGCGAGAGACTCTCTTTCAATGCTCAAGAGTAAGTTAAAAGAGGAGATTAACTCCAAAATTGGGGAGGATGTTCTAAAAGAGATAATATTCAAATAATTTTCTTTCGCTATGGAGAGGAAAATTAAAGTTATGGTAGATTCCGATATTCCCTTTGTTAAAGGCCTTATAGAGCCTTTTGCAGAGGTGGAGTATGTAAAAGGAAGTGAGATCACAAGAGAGAGAGTTGCTGAGAGTGATGCTCTTATTATCAGAACAAGAACAAAATGCAATTCTCAACTTTTAGAGGGCACTAAAGTGAAATTTATTGCCTCTGCAACTATTGGAAGCGACCACGTTGATCTGGAATGGTGTAAGAGAGCCGGGATTTTCTTTACAAACGCTGCTGGATGTAATGCTTGGGGGGTTGTTCAATATGTTATTTCTGCAATTTTTTATCTATATGACAAACTGGGCGAGAGTCCACAAAATAAAATACTGGGTATTGTAGGTGCTGGTAATGTTGGAGAAAGACTGGCATCTTTAGCTCAAAATATTGGAATGAGGGTGTTAAGGTGTGATCCTCCTATTAAATCTATGCTTGAAAAGGACCCTCTTTTTTTCTCCTCCGCTGTTACTGCCTTAAGAGATGATGTTTCTCCTTTCAAGGTTGATAGGTCTCATCTCAGATCTGATGATTTTTTTGATTTGGATTATCTTTTGAAATCATCCGATATTGTTACTTTACACGTACCCTTAATCTCATCAACAATTAATATGGCT
>JAQVRQ010000118.1 GCA_028700975.1 Bacteroidales bacterium
GAACACTTTCGCTATACTGCAGATAAAGGACAAAGCAACATAAGGGTAGACAAATTCATAACAGCCCGAATGGAGAAGACGTCCAGACACAGAATCCAGCTTGCAATTGGAGCAGGGTACGTTCTTGTGAACGACAAAGTTGTCAAGGCTAACTATATGGTTAAACCCAATGATGTTATCCGGATTGTCCTACCCTATGAACGAAGGGGAATGGAGGTCAAACCAGAAAACATTCCTCTTGACGTTGTTTACGAAGATGCCTCTTTGCTTGTCCTTAATAAACCGGCAGGTCTTGTTGTTCACCCCGGACACGGACACTTCTCAGGGACACTGGTCAATGCACTAGCTTACCACTTGGGGATTTCACAAGATGAAGATGCTCAGGACGAAAGAATGGGTGTACTTGTACACAGGATTGATAAAAACACATCCGGATTGCTACTTGTCGCAAAAGATGACGAGTCTCAGTTATATTTAGCAAAACAATTTTTTGACCATACAATCGAGAGAAAATATGTTGCCCTTGTTTGGGGGAACCTCAAGGAGGATTCCGGCACCATCACAGGCAATATTGCAAGAGATCCTAACAACAGATTAAAGTTCAAGGTATTTCCGGATGGGGAGAGCGGAAAACACGCAGTAACACACTATAAAGTAATTGAGAGGTTTGGATATACAACTCTGGTAGAGTGCAAACTAGAAACCGGAAGAACTCACCAGATAAGAGTTCATATGGACTGGATTGGCCATCCCCTTTTTAACGATGATAGATATGGAGGGGACAAAATTCTTAAGGGAACTATATATGCCAAATATAAAAAATTCATAGATAACTGTTTTGAACTACTTCCACGTCACGCCCTTCACGCAAAGACTCTTGGATTCAAACATCCAAAAACAAAAGAGAATCTCTTCTTTGAAAAAGAGATTCCCTTTGATATGGTTTCTGTAATTGAGAAGTGGAGATCCTACTCCACCTCCCGTTAACGATGGAAACGGCCACCTCCCATTCCTGGTCCTCTCATAGGCTGATTTCCTCCTTTTTGACCACCAAAATTACCAAATCTCCAAGTAAAGCTTAGCATAAAATATTGCTGCAGAGTGTTTGTTTGAACATCTTCAATATAGTTATCTGTAGTTGTTCTCCATACGCTCTTTGACTGGTTGAGTATATCAAATACTTTTAATCTAAGTGTTGCCGAATTCTTAAAGAGTAGTTTTGAAACTTCAGCATTCCAGACTGCAGCTGGTGTATTGTAGCCCTCTCCATATCCAATATAGAAGTTGTAGTCAACATCAGATGTTAGATTGAAGCCTGCTGGGAGCGTCCAGTTTATAGAGCCGTTTATGGCATTGTTCCAGGTTGCTGGTTTAGAATCGGTCTGAATAGTATACCAGGCATAATTATATCTAACCCGGCCACCTACACTCAGTTCCAATTTATCTCCTCTGTACATAAATCTAAGCATTTCACTTATAGAGAGAGTTGTTGTGAAGCCCTTTTGGAGAGTCTCCAGTGTTCTTCCTGAGAAGCTTATACCTTTATTTATACCTGCATTAGTAAAGTTCATAACAGAGAACTTCGACTTTTTAATAGGAGTATTATACATTAAATTAAGATTAACGTTATATGCTCCTGAAGCATTAATAGGCATTGTATATTGAACTCCTGATTCATCATACCACCTTTGAGTAACGATCCTGTCCTGAGTATAACTGGCTCTTAAACCAGCATTAATAGTACGGAAAGTCTCTCTCTTAGTATCTCTGTAATTTGCCCATAATGAGTGCTCAAACTCCGGAAGAAGATCTGTATTACCCATAGGTATAAGCAAAGGATTTGAATTATCTCTTACAGGCTGAAGCTGATTAATTGAGGGCTGGTTTGTACGACCTCTGTATCTGAATCTTAAATTTTGAGTATCAGAAAACTTCAGGTCAAGTTGAGCAGAAGGTGCAAAGTTAACCACAGACCTGTTAATAATTGTCCCATCACTTCTTATGCTTCTTGTAGTAGAGGGCTGAGCGTTGATCCCCAATACATAACTATACTTCTCCTCATTTTTCCTGAGGTTTACCTCTGCTCTGTGATTGATGAAGATGTTTTCAAAATAGTTAGAATATAAAGTATCTAACTGATCATAAT
Source organism: Bacteroidales bacterium (assembly GCA_028700975.1). Lineage (GTDB taxonomy): Bacteria > Bacteroidota > Bacteroidia > Bacteroidales > UBA932 > Bact-08. Next base: position 2,147 of record JAQVRQ010000118.1, read on the forward strand.
TATTCGAGATACCCTTATTATAAACTTTTTTGTCTGAATCTGTATATCTGTAATCAAACCTGTAAGCAAGTTCCATATAGTAATTTTTACCTAGAGGCTCTGTATATGAAGCTCTTGATGATATATTGTAAGATTTTGAATCCGTAGTGTATCTCTGGTCAACTATTGTAGAGTCTGAATCATTGCCAATGATAGTTCTTGATTGATTAAGTCCGTTAAACAACTCATTGTTTGAAAATTCTATATCTGTATTCAAAGAGAATGTCCTGCCCGGTTTTGAGAATCTATGCCTGAACAAGAGATCTCCCTCAAAATTCTGAGCGTTATTTTCACCTCTTGAAATGCTGCTACCTTCATTAATCCTAGCACCAGTTCCACCCCTTGTCCAAAAATCTCTTGTATCCTCGAATGAACCCCTTGTAATGCTCATATTTGGTCTGAAGAGGATAGATGTTTTATCGTTGAATTTATACTCTAAATTCAGAGCCGCTCTGTGCCCATCAGAAAAACTACTGGATACAGACTCCTCAGAATAATTAAAAGAGCTGTCTTTCAAAAAATTCTGACGAAATGTTTTATTCTCCTCCAGCCTATCACTTCCACTATAGAGGTAGTTACCCCCAATTTTAAGTTTGCCATCATTAAAATCCTTATTTGCATTAACTCCTCCCATCCAGGATGTTGTAAGCCCGCTTCCGCCGAATCTCATCGTTGCTCCACCCATTCTTATCATCGAGTTACCCATTCCGGAAGAGTTTCTCATAGCAGCCATCATTCCACCGGCAATATCAGAAAAGCCCCTGTTATTAGTATTATTAATATTTGCAATAGCAGTCAACTGAGATGTTTTAGTAAAATTTCCAACCATTCCGGCTGCCTGATACCTCTCCTCTGTTCCATATCCTGCCGAGACATTACCAAACCAACCATTCATCATACCCGGTCTTATAGTTAAGTCAATAACTGTCTCCTCTTCACCATCATCTATACCTGTAAACTCAGCCTGCTCAGATTTCTTTTCAAG
>JAQVRQ010000119.1 GCA_028700975.1 Bacteroidales bacterium
GATGAGCTGGGATACCATATAGAGAGCTGGATCTCTGACAATACAGTGGAGGGCAGGTTCAACACCTCTGACGCTTCAGAAAACAGGATGATCTTTGAACAGGTGAGAATACCTCTGTACGACCAAAACAACAGGGCTGTTGATGCAAGAGGATGGTTGAGAGGCCTCCAGAAACACCTTAAAGAGAGATTCGGTATTGAGTCGAAGATATCAATGAGAGGTCTTGGCTTTGCAACTTTAACAATTGGCGAAAAATGACAAAAAACTGAATTATGAAAAGAATAATTATTATAGCAGTCAGCCTGTTTACTGCTCTTACATCTTTTGCCCAGAATCCATACGGCAAAGCTGACGATGAGGCAAGACTTATACTGAACACCTATGTGCCCGATCAGATTGAGGGAATCTCCTCAATTGCAAGAAATGCACTTGAAAACAAACTCAGTCAGATAGCCACACAAAACGGATTAGGGGGAGGCGCATACAATCCAAGATTCATAATCACAGCAAATCTTGTTGTACTTGACAAAAACATCACATCTACCGTACCTCCGATGCATGCATATTCTATGGAGGTTAATCTCTACATTGGGGACGGGATAGACGGTATCCTCTTTTCTAGTTATACTATTCCTGTAAAAGGGGTGGGCAACAACGAGACAAAGGCCCTGATAAGCGGAATAAACAACATCAAGTCGAGGTCTCCGGAATACCAACGTTTTCTGGACGAGGGAAAACGCAAGATTATAGAATATTACAATGCCAACTGCGACCTTATCCTCACTCAGGCACAGGGGTTGGAATCAATGCACCAGTACGACGCAGCCATCTCCACACTCTATTCGGTTCCTACAGTCTGCAGGGATTGCTACCAGAGATGCATCAGCCTTCTTGGCCCCATTTACAAGAAAAAGATTGACATGGAGTGCGAGATGAGGCTCACCGATGCAACAAATGTATGGAACGCAGGCCAGGATTATGACCATGCTATTGCAGTGGCCAGAATACTCTCCGGCATAGATCCTGCAGCGGCCTGTTATTCACGAGCTGCAGCCCTGGCAACAAGGGTATCCAAGAGAATGGTGGAGATAGATCGCAGGGAGTGGAACTTCCTGATGAAACAGCAGCAGGATGCTGTTGATATTCAGAAACTGGCCATCAGAGCTGCACGGGACATTGGTGTAGCGTACGGTAATAACCAGCCCAGAGTGATATACAATATAAGGGGATGGTGGTAGAGAGAGGATAGTGGGAGAACTCTTCTTATCTCTTAAGTTTAACCATCACCATCACAGGATTGTATGATTCATCAAGAGTCATGGCAAGTTTTTTGATTTCCTCAGAACATCCGGGGTTCTCCGATAAGCTGATAAATTCATCGGCAGTAATCATAGATATCATGTATTGGTCAGAGGATATATATTGAGGCCAGAAAGCCGGTCCCCCTTTTATATCATCCACAAAACCAGTCTGGTCTATCTCCGGTTGATCAATTAATACAAAAGTGTTGTTTCTCTTATCAAACAAAGCACATGAAATGTTGTTGGATACCACTTTACCTGTAATTAAAGCTGTCTTTAAATATGGTTTGTGAGCAAACGGGCCAAGATTGAACTGCATGAAAAGATAATTATCGCTTTCAAAAACATCTGAATATGAATATACTTTAGCCTTATCTGTACTACCGATCTTTGCATTACGGGGAGTAATTTTATAAGGACCATAGTTAATTATGTAAGATGTATCAACATTCAGCTTTTCATCCACTCCCAGAATATTTGGATCGGTACCATTCATTACCCTTAATTTACCTTTGAACTTAAAATATTTAATATCGTTAAAAGATCTTCTGAAGCCATTATTTACCTCAATTATCTTCCACTCCTCTTCAGGATAGTCAATAAGCTTAATCACTTTGGAAGAGGTATCAACGATAACCGTGGCGGGTTTCATACTGTCTGTAACACCCACTGACAATAAATAATGATTATCTCCTAATTTAAAGGCTTCACCTCCACTAAAAACAAAACCAGCGTCCGGAGAAATATTTAAACTTCTTATTAAAGGCCCCTGGGATGTATATTCAAGAACTCTGTTTTGCGTTCCGACAACTATATTTCCGCTATTACAAACTACATCCGGATTATGTAAAGATTCATATTCCTGAGGTCCTCTGCCTAATCTGTTGAATGTTCTGATATATTTCCCCGTCTTATCAAAAATACCAAAAGATATATGCCCTGAGTTAATATAGAATATTCCATTCTCATAATAGTTCTCGCCTGTGTTTTTTCCGATCAGCATCTCTTTTGCCGTCTCCAGGGGAATATATTGAATATCAGAAGCTATTTCGCTTAGCTTCATTATCCTGCCCTTGCCTAAACCTCCGGCAAGATCGATGATTCTTAGATCATTTTCATTATTCTCCTGAGAACAAGAGATGAGGCACAACACAATTAGCACCACAAGGGATTTTGCAGCTGATTTTTTCATATCATTAATCATTTTAATGCTATAATTAATACTTGATCCTTCATTTTTTGTTTTCTCTATACTTCTTTATAAATCTTTTTAGATAGTATCTCTATTTATTTTACTCAACAAGAAACTCGGATAGTATCATCAGAGTCTAAATATGCAATATCTTAACAATTTGTTATCCCGATAGATAATTATTTCTTGCCTACTTCAACTTACGGATAAATTTTATTGCAGATTCAATATTGCCTCTAAAAACAATATTTCCGGAAGGGGTAATAATAATAACATTAGGGAAAGCAGTAACTTCTATCTCTTTAAGAACAGGGTCTTTTACATCTATTGCTAATCTTGGAAAGGTATATCCTCTTTTTTGTAAAAGTTCATCACCAATTTTAGAGGTTTCATTCCTCTCTTTAATCATACAAAATACCGAGTATAACTCTATATCCTTGTTGGCTTTCAACTCTTCATACTGTTTTTGTACTTTAGGAAAGGCATCAAAACAATACCCGCAAGTAGATTTCCAAAAGTCTAACACAAGGTATTTGCAATTAAAATCGGATAGAGGAAGTATTTTACCATCTATGGATTGAAACACAATAGGATTCTCTACTTTTTGGTCTATCTTTCCTGTAAATGAGCCATACCAATTTTTATGAATCCACATAGGATAGCCTATATATGC
>JAQVRQ010000120.1 GCA_028700975.1 Bacteroidales bacterium
GAAGGGTGGCGCGTTCCAACTTCGGCGGAGTTCCAATCCCTACTTAATTCAGGAAGCTCTGTTGGAATAGGTCCTGGAGGCATTCAGGGAATATGGTTTGGAGAAAACAGCTCTACTATAGATCATATAGACTGTATATTCTTACCATTCTCCGGATATAGAGACTATACATCAACTCCAGCTTCTCGTGGTGTAGAAGCTGTATACTGGACCAGCGAAGTAAGTTCTACTCAGGCAAAGATGTTGTACATAACAAATTCTACTGCGATATTATCTGTATCGGCCAGAGCGAATGGGATGTCAGTTCGTTGCGTAAAAGAATAAGGCAGGAAGTCATTCGATATATTAACTTAGTGGATGGATTTCTCTGTCAGCCTCATTAAACAATAGTAAAGAGACAGTTCAATCGGTCTTAATAACGGTATTTTGCGAATTTATGTTTATCCCGGGATACATATTGCTGGATAATGTTAAATGGGAGAATCATAGTGACAATTCAGTTAGGGGAACTCTTAATGGTAGTGGTATTGAAGTGTCAGGGATTTTCTATTTTAACGATGATGGATTATTTACTCGTTTTGAAACAGAGGATAGGTTCTATACAATGAATAAAAGTAAATATAAAAAAGTGAAGTTTTCTGCTATTGTAGAGGGCTACAAAGAGCAAGGGATGATTAAGTGTATTATAAAGGAATTGTAGAGAGGATTGAGTTTAATTCGGCTTTAGCTGCTTAAAATGCACCTTCAACCTGCATATCGGCAGGATGAGTGCATTAAATAAATATTCATCAATTGTACTTCATATTTTTGCGCTCCTTAAAAAAATATTTTATGAAGCTAAAAAGTCTATTATTTATTGCAGTCCTATCTCTTTTCTCTTTGCAGACAAATGCACAGGAGCGTAGAAGAATGGTTGGATTTGAGATTTCAGCCGGACCATCAGTGTCGCTTGGTAAAATTGGAGATTTTAACGTTAAAACCGGCAAGGGTATTGAGGGAATCATCAGCTTTATGCCAATGGAGCATTTTGGATTGTTTGCGGGATGGGGATGGAATCTTTTTAAAGATAATTATTACGATTTTGAAGACAATGGCTATATGTTTGGTCTTCAATTCAAGGATAACATTAAGAAATCTCCATTTTCTTATTATCTTAGAGCCGGTGGTTTGTACAATCATATGGAGATTGAAGATGCAACTCCAAATGCTGTTGACGGATTTTATTCAGATAGTGGGCACGGCTTGGGAATTCACCTTTCCGCAGGAGCTGAATATAGTCTTGGTAAAGGATGGAGTGTTAATTCAAATCTTAAATTTCAGCATCTTACAAGAGACGTAATATTGCCTACTCCATTGAGAGATAATGTAGCAACAAAGGTAAGTTTAAATTATTTAGCATTAAGAGTTGGTATTGTTAAATATTTTTAATTCTTGAAATATAAGATTATTGAAATTTAGACAACTAATCAGACCTTTTTCAACCAAGAGCATTTTTTTGCTCTTGGTTGTATTGTCGTTTATTATCCAGGTAATTGTGATCTCTTATAACCACTTTTCCGGATATCATATAGTGGATAAGTTTCATAATGCAATTATTGGGATACTTACAGGTACAATTCTTAGTACATTTTTCGGTCTTATTATTTCTGTTATTGATCTCAAGATTATCAGTTATCTGAATAGCCGTCTTACGTGGTCAGAAAATTTTATTCGTAGAGTTATATCCCAGGTCTTTTTTACTGTTTTTGTGGCTGTCCTAATCTCTTTGATTGCTACAATTGTATCCAATTATTTAAATCCTTATGATGAGGATTTTAAGGGTGTTTTGCTAAATAATGCACTTATATTCTCAGTTGTAAATGTTCTATTTATGACAATTCTTGAGGGATGGATTTTCTTTTTTGAGAGCAATAGCGCAAAACAGGTTACAGGAGATCTTAAATATGAGCTATCTCAAGTTCAGTTTGATATTCTAAAGAGTCAGATTAACCCACATTTTATGTTCAGTAGTCTAAATATACTTTCTGATCTAATTAAAGTGGATGTTATAAAAGCGCAAAAATTTATTGATGATTTTTCAATTGTCTATAGATATGTTGCCGAGACAATAGAGAAGCCGCTAGTCCCTCTAGGCCGAGAGTTGGATTTTGTTTATTCCTATCTTAATCTCCAAAAGATGAGACACGGAAAACAGCTCTCCTATACTACAAAAATTTCTGGTGAGTTAACTGACTATTTGTTACCACCTTTGTCTCTTCAAGCTGTAATAGAACACTCTATTCAAAACAATATTATAAACAATTCTACCTCTTTGATAATTGAGATCTCTAATATGGATAACAATTTAGTTATCAGGAACCGAGTAAGCGCAGAGACTATTAAGGATAGAGTTCAAGAACCCTCATTAAAATATTTGATAAAACGCTACGATTTTGTATGTAATAAGCATCCTGAATTTAGTTATAGCAACTGCTTATTTGTTGCAAATTTACCTTTGATTAATCCAAATTATGAAAATATTAATTATTGAAGACGAACTTCTTGCAGCAGAAAGGCTGGAGGAGATGCTTAACGAGATTGACCCTTCGTTTAAAGTAGTCGCAAGGTTGGGATCAATAAAAGAGTCAGTTGAGTGGTTGCAGGAAAATTATGCAGATCTAATTTTTCTGGATATTCAGTTGTCTGATGGAATAAGCTTTACAATTTTTGAAAAGGTTAAAACAAGAACCCCAATAATTTTTACAACAGCTTTTGATCAATATGCAATCAAGGCATTTGAACTAAACAGTATTGCCTATATTCTTAAACCTATTAATAAAGCAAGTCTCGAAGAGGGGATTGCTAAGTTTCAATCTCTTAAAGTGGCTTACTCATTTGATGTGAAGGCAATTTCCGAGTTGTTGGCACCAAGGGAAAAGGAGTACAAGGAGCGGTTTCTAATTCAGATAGGGCAGAGATATTCAAAAATTGATATCAAGGATATTGCATATTTTTACGCTTCCGATACTGGTATTAACCTTAAAACATTCTCCGGGGCCTACTATCCTGTTGATTTAACAATGGATAAAATTGAATCTCTGATTGACCCCTCTCTATTCTTTAGAATCAATAGAAAATTGCTTATTTCTCACAATTCAATATCAAATATGAC
>JAQVRQ010000121.1 GCA_028700975.1 Bacteroidales bacterium
CTATCTATGACTTTCTAATGATACAGGGGAGTTACAGATTTATTCTTGAGCCTGAACGCTTAAAAGGGAGGGGATGGAGCGAGAGAGATGACAGCTCAAGGACATTTTTCGGAGAGAGCTATTTTGTAGATGAAAGAGAGAATGGAAGAGTAGTTTTTAAACACGACAATCTTAATAAGGGCGTTTATAATATCTATAATTATAAATCAAACAGATGGGAATATATGGGCAGAGCTATTCAAAGAAGAGAGGGCCGGTTTGTTTATAGAGTAAACTCATCAACTCTGGGTGGCGAAGTTGACGCTATTTTGCTGGTAAGGGAGGAAAATTAATATATTTGTAGTCTAATTGCGGTAGTAGCTCAGTCGGTAGAGCATCAGCTTCCCAAGCTGAGGGTCGTGGGTTCGAACCCCATTTACCGCTCAATAAAAGAGTCATGAAAAAGATTGCTGTTCTGTGGGCGCTCATATTTTTTAATATAGTTCCGCTCTTTTCACAGAAGCTACAAATTGCTCCTGTTTTTCCTGGAGGTGTGAATCAGCTCAAAACTGAGCTTATAAAAAATCTGAGAAAGGAATTCAAGGACTTTAAAGACCATCCTTCAACTATCCGCATCAACTTTTCAGTAACAAAAAGAGGCAGGCCCGTTAACGGAACTGCCCCACAGTTTGATGATCGCATTGTTCAGAAAAAAATAGCGAAAGCTGTTCGCAAACTTCCCCGGTTTAAACCCGGAAGTGCAAACGGGAAAGTCATTATTAGCGATGTGAGCATTGAAGTAAAGCTTTAAAACTAAGCTTTCCTGTTCTTTTCAATAAACTCAGCAAGCGTCCTAACGGATTTAAAAACCTCCTTATTTGCTTTTGGATCTTCCATCCTTATCCCATACTCTCTTTCCAGCAGGATAACAAGTTCAAGCGCATCAATTGAATCGAGTCCCAGACCCTCTCCAAAAAGGGGTGCGTCTGTGTCAATATCTTGAGGAGTAATTTCTTCCAGATTAAGAGCCTCAATAATCTGTTGTTTTAGTTTAAGAATAAGTTCATCCATAGTGTTGATGTTATTTATTATGAAAACAATTTCATTTTTTTTCTTGAATATAGTGCAAGCATAAAGCAAGCTAAGCCAAAAGCCAGGAGTGCAAAGCCCTCAGGAAGTACTGCTAATAGCCCTTCGTCACGCAGAAATATACTGTAAAACCCGGACATTCCCCAGTTCATGGGAGAGAGCTTACTTATAAGCTGCATCTGTGGAGACATAAGAAACAGAGGAATCCATACGCCCCCAATTGCTGCCAGGATTACAACCGACACCGCTCCAAATACAGATGCCTGCTGATGAGTCCTGGCAATATTTCCGATTGCAATACCATATCCTATCGCAGCAACAGCAACTGCAAAACCAGTAAAGAAAAGAGCTGTGATAGAGTGTCCTAGCTCAAGAGCAGGGAGGCCTGTCAGTGGCAGTACATATACCCCTATTAGAAGCATCAGCGTAAACTGCACAAGCGCGACAATAAGATAAACTATCGATTTACTGATAAGGTATTCGGCATACGTACACGGCATTGTTAACAGTCTTGTAAAACTTCCGCCCTCTCTCTCCTTAATTATATTTCCTGCAAGTGATACAACAATAAAGAAAATAGCAAACAGGCTCCATGCAGGCACATTATGCTGAACTGAATTAGGCATAATATTACTACCCTCGCGGGTTACGAATTTATCTTGTATTCTGAACTGTTCGCCTGAAAAATTTGCAGTGTTTACAGCCACAGGAGAAATATCGTTAACCTGATTTGAAATCTCTTTCATTATATACTCAAACTGAACCTTTTGAGAACGTTCTCTCAATGAGCTCATAAGTACAGAGTGGAACGACCCTTTTGCCGCAGGGTCAACAAGAACTGTTATATCAATTACATCGTCCAGCGGTATGTCTTCAATCCCGTTAAAGGCACCCACTACATATTTTTGAACATTTCCTCTGATTCGTTTTGTCGCATCCTGTGGGATATATATTCCTATCATATTATCACCCGGGGAGATTCTACCCTCCATAGACTCTGGTGTTGTATAGGTTTCAGTTGAATCAAACTCAATATCAAACAAACCCGAAGATTCAATCTCCTTTACTACAGCAGCACCTAGCTCCCCACTGTCACTGTTTACAAGCAGTAGTGGAATTTTGTTGCCCTTTACAAAATTAAGAGTGCTATCCTGCAAGTTTGCCATAAGCATCACCAATAAGACAGGCATCAGGAACATCAGAATTATCCCCCCAATATCCCTTTTTAGCATAAGGAAATCTTTATAAAGCAAGTATTTAACTCTTCTATTCATAGGTATCTCTCATCTGTTTGCCAGTTAACTTGATATATAATGCTTCGAGGTTCTTACATTCGGGATTTGATCTCGCCAATTCAACAGGATTGCCTTCAAGTACAATTTTTCCACCATCCATCAGGCCAACTATATCGCAAATGCACTCTGCTTCTTCAAGATAGTGCGAAATAAACAGAACAGTTGTACCCTCCTTGTTAATTTTTACAAGTTCTTCAAGAATAAGATTCCTGGATTGAGCATCAACACCCACAGTAGGCTCATCAAGTATTAGAATCTTTGGTTTATGAAGAAGGCCGGCAAGTAAGTTTATTCTTCTTTTCATACCGCCTGAATATTGAGTTAGCTGCCTGTCTGCACTGTTTTCAAGGCCAAACCTTGTTAATAAATCATCAACACGTTCATTCAATACTTTCCCTTCAACACCATACATTCCTCCAATAATCTTTAGGTTTTCCCGCCCGGTAAGCGAAGGAAACAGAGCAATCTCCTGAGGAACAAGACCAATCACTTTTTTTATCTCCCCTAATTCAGAAGGCACATTTAATCCATCAATCATTACTCTGCCAGAATCAAATTTCTTAAGACCACAGAGAATTTCGATCGTAGTTGTCTTTCCTGCACCGTTTGGCGCCAACAACCCATACATTGAGCCACGGGGAATTTTCAAATCCAAACTGTTAAGGGTTGAGTTGGATTTGCCTTTATACCTTTTTACAAGACCCTCGGTAAAAATTGCAAATTTATCCGGCATCCCTCATCAGTTTTTCAAG
>JAQVRQ010000122.1 GCA_028700975.1 Bacteroidales bacterium
CTCAATATGACTTTGTGTCCGGAGACAAGATCCTCTATTTTAAGGATTTCTCACAGGATGCAATAGGTGATTTCCCGGCATTGTGGACATCAAACGGGAGAGGAGAGGTTAAAAAAGTAAATGTAGCTGATGGAAAATGGTTCCATATGAATGGTACTGATGCTGTTTTCTGTTATACTAAAGAGATTGATTTTCCCGCAAACTTTATAATGGAGTTAGACTTTATTCCGGACAAAGAGTATTCAATTGATGGTGTCAGTCTTACATTTTACCAGGAGGAGAATGGTAATCCGGACTGGGCAAATGATGACCTATATCCTGGCGAAGCTGGAATACATATTTTTATAAGAGATTTTGGATGGGAGACAACAGGGTATAAAATCGATCTGGATTGGCTGAATGCTCAAAGTCATAAGAATCCTGTTGTTATTGAGGAGGTTAACCATATTATTATATGGGTTCAAAACAGAAGAATGAGAATCTATCACCAAGGAGCTAAGGTTCTTGATTCTCCATCAAATATCTATTCAGGAGTCAAGTTTAACAAGTTCAGATTTTCAGGATGGGGAACCAATAGTTATCCATATGTAACAAATATTAAAATTACAACTGCGGCTCCTGATATGAGAAGCAAACTGCTTACAGAGGGGAAAATTGTCTCATACGGAATTTACTTTGACTCCGGAAAGGATGTTGTTAAGCCGGAGTCTTATGGCTCGGTTAAAGAGATTGCTGCTGTGCTTCTAGAAAATCCTGATGTAAAAATAAAGATTGTGGGTCATACAGACAGTGATGGGGATGATGCTCTAAACCTAGATCTGTCAAAGAGAAGAGCTGCTGCAGTAAGGGGCTTTCTTGTTAAGGAGTTTGGCATAGCGGCAGATAGAATAGAGACCGATGGTATGGGCGAGCAACAGCCGGTTGCACCTAATGATAAACCGGAAAATAAGGCAAAGAACAGAAGGGTAGAATTCATTAAACTATAGAGTTATGAAAAGTATTTTGTTAACAGGAGGGGCAGCAGTGTCACTTCTCCTGTTGTTTACAACTTGCGGGTCTCTTTGGGGACAGAGCACCCCTGAGGCCTTTCTAGCTATGCTCCCTTCACCTCCACCAGCCTCCTGTACGGCAGACACAAGTATTATAAATAAATTCAGCCGAGAGATAGATAAATTCAGGGAGGCTTATGAGGCTTATGCAGAGAGGAGTAATAAGCAGAGTGAAATGACAACTGAAGAGCAGCAAAAAATTGCATCTGACCAGATGGCAAAAATGGGTATAAGCTCATCTGAACTATCAAAACTTGAAAATATGAGCGAGGCAGAACAGCAGAAATGGGCTGAGGATTATGCTGCAAAGATGATGGCACAGAGTATGACCGCAAATCCCTCACAACAGAGGGAGACAGCCTCTCTTATAAGCCTTAATGAGAAAAAACTGAAGATTATGGATGAGGTGAAATCTTACTCAAGACCACTTGAAATGGAGATGAAGGAGATTGAACTTAGGGACACTATTGAGAGCCGCGCTCTTAAGGCCAGACTTCAGCCAATTATTTCCCAAATGAGGGAGATAAATCTTGGAGAGGGTTCAACACGTGCAGATGCCCAAAGATGGGAATCTCTAAGCAAACAGGCGTACAATCAAGAGGTTAAGTTCTGCGAAAAGATGAGCCCAATGTGGATTGACTATATTGTCAAACATCTTGCCTACGTCAAGAAGATTATTCCAATGTTAAGGGAGGCCCAGGAGATTGAGAATAAAATTGGAGAAATTCAGATGAATAAAGGAGACTTGATTAAGGATGTAAATGCTGCGGGGGCTGCGGCAGTCAATGGTTATGCAAGCTTACTGGCAGAGAGTTATAAATATTGCATTGGAAAATATGAGGCTACATACAGGTAAACTAAGAAATACTGCATTGGTGGCAATCGCTCTATGTCTCTCTGTCTCAATTATTGCTCAGGAGGGCTACACCTATGCAAAAGATAGGAAAGGGAGCGTAAAATCTCGGTCAGATATCAGTTATACCTTTAGAGAGATGTTCCCGGGAGAGTCACCAGAGTTTCTTAAAGAGAGCCTGAATAAAATCGCCTCAATATTGCTCTCCTCTGAGACAGTAAAGGGGGCGAATGGTGTGGATATTGAGGCATACAGTAGCGTATCAGAGTTCTCAAATGCTGACCTTAGTTTTCAAAATCTTGCAAGGAGTGAGGGTGATCCTCCCGGAGAGTATTATCACAAGGGTTCATCTTCTGTTAATGTCTATATTAATGACTCCCAGAGCGCATCTGGAAACAATCTATATAGTGGCTTCTTTGAGCTTCCGGTTAAAGTAGGGGAATTCCAAGGTTATCCTGTATATGACTGTACAGTATATAAATATGTACTTGTGGCTCCCGGGGTAAATAATCCATTTCTCCCCTGCTCTAAAGAGGATTTAATAAGGAGGATGATTAAAGAGGAGCAGGAGAAGATAAAGATGTTTGAATCTGCTGAAAATGACGGATCCAATGAGAAGGAGTCGATTGACAAGGGTCTTAAGGATATTAAACGTGAGTATGCCGAGATGAAAAAGATGGCTGAGGCAAAAAAGAAGAGCGACCCAGAACAGGCTGCCATATTGATGGAGTCAGTTAAGGGGATGGAGTTGGTTATTAAGGAGCTCGAAAATAGCGCCTCCCGCGACTTTGCGAACGAGGCAAAGAATAGCCCAGAGTATACTTATCACCAAGAGGTTGTAAGATCCCTTGAAGAAGAGCTGAATGGGATGTCTCCTGCTGAGAGGGCTAAGCAGGCCGTGTGGTCCGATGGCACCCCTCTCTATAAACTTAATCCGGCTTTGAAGCAGAGCTCTGAGAGAATAAATTTTATGACTGTAATGTTTCTTACATCCAATCCGGGAATGGACCGCACCCCTGCAGATGGGTGTGTTGAAAAAATTAAGGGAGAGTCTCATATCTGGAGACAAATTTTCTCACTGGCAGAGGGTAATTAGAATAGTGTAATTAGGTATATTTGTGTAGGCCATCGACCCCTGGCTAAAAACAATCTATACCTATGAAAAAAATT